>JALYUI010000360.1 GCA_030853845.1 Bacteroidota bacterium
CCACGCGCGGACTCGCAGAGTCCACGGTACTTCAAAACCCTGTTGGCCTTCGCGTGGTTACGCACAGCACCGCGTAATCACGCATCTCCCAATTCATGAAAAACGCCCTTTTTCTCACGCTGGCCACTGCCGCTACGGCCGTGGTTTTCATTGCCGCCAAACCTGCTGCTCCCATCACCATGACTGCAACTACGGAAACCACCGAAACTGCCGCCGCCTCCGTCTACGATTTCACCGTGAAGTCCATCGATGGCAAGGACGTAAAGCTGAGCAAGTACCAGGGCAAAAAGCTGCTGATTGTGAACACCGCCTCGGAGTGCGGCTTCACCCCGCAGTACAAGGAGCTGGAGGAGCTGTATAAAAAGCACGGCGACAAGGTGACGGTGCTCGGCTTCCCGGCCAACAACTTCGGGGGCCAGGAGCCCGGCACCGAGGCCCAGATTGCCACCTTCTGCGAGAAGAACTACGGCGTGACGTTCCCGCTGTTCAGCAAGGTTTCGGTGAAAGGGATTGACACGGCGCCGCTGTTCAAATTCCTGGCGGATAAAACCCGGAACGGGGCCGTGAGCGACGCGCCCAGCTGGAACTTCTGCAAATACCTGGTCGATGAAAATGGCCACGTATTGAAGTTCTACCCCTCGAAAGTAACGCCCCTGAGCCCCGAGCTGCTGGCCGATATCATGAAGTAGTCGGTTTGGCCGTTGGCCTCCCCTGAAAGAACGTCATGCTGAGCGTAGCGAAGCATCTATACCGCCCCCACTAATCCAGTCGAATGGGTTACTACTGCGGTAAAGATGCTTTGCAACGCTCAGCATGACGTTCTTTTGTGTTCTGGTTTGCTTCGCTCACCTTCGCTGTTCTCATCGTTTCCCCAGCCGCTTATGTCACCCTGGATTTCCGCTTTCCGCCCCCGCACGCTACCGCTGGCCTTGGCCAGCATACTCACGGGGGCATTTCTGGCCCAGGCCGCCGGCCGGTTCAACGGCCTGGTGGTGGGGCTGGCCGCCCTCACCACCATCCTGCTGCAAGTGCTGAGCAACCTGGCCAACGACTACGGCGACTCGCAGAACGGGGCCGACAGCGTGCACCGCGAAGGCCCCCAGCGCGCCGTGCAGAGCGGAGCCATCACCCCGGCCCAGATGAAGCGCGGCATGTGGATTTGCGGGCTGCTGGCCCTGGGCAGCGGGCTGGGGCTGCTGTGGGTGGCGCTGGGCGCAGCGGGGCTGGGGCTCTTCCTGGCGTTTCTGGCGCTGGGGCTGGCCGCCATCTGGGCGGCGGTGAACTACACGGCGGGTAAGAACCCCTACGGCTACGCCGGGCTTGGCGACCTGTCGGTGTTCCTGTTTTTCGGCCTTGTGGGCGTGGGCGGTACTTACTTCCTGCAAGCACGCACGCTGCCGCTGCCGCTGCTGCTGCCCGCCGCCGCGCTCGGCTGCTTCGCCACGGCGGTGCTGAACGTGAACAACATCCGCGACATCAATTCCGACGGGCTGGCGGGCAAAATTACCATCCCGGTGCGGCTGGGGCCGGTGCGGGCGCGACGCTACCACTGGCTGCTGCTGCTGCTGGGGCTGGGCTGTGCCACGGTGTTCGTGGCCCTCACGTACCACTCGCCCTGGCAGTGGCTGTTTGCGCTGGCCGCGCCATTGTTCGCCTTCAATGCCATGCAGGTGGGGCAGCGGCAGGACGCCATGCAACTCGACCCGCTGCTGAAGCAGATGGCCCTGAGCACGCTGGTATTCACGGTGCTCTTTGGGCTGGGGCAGGTGCTGGGTTAGGTGAAAGGCGGGTATCTTGGGGCAATGAACCGTTAAGCCTGATTCTTTTCCTGCCGCCATGAACCCCAAACAGATTGCCGAGATAGACGCGCATTTCCAGCGCTACAATGCTGCACCCCTGGCGGCCTTCAGCGGCGTTAGCCCTGCGCAGATGCACGAGCTGCTGTACGACCCCTGGACCCCGGTCTCACCGTTGCGGCTGCGCCCGCAGCTGCCCGCCGAGGTGCTGGACCAGGTTCCCTTCCTGCGGCTCACGGAGGAGCTGCTGCGCGTGGTACAGCGCGACGGCTTCATCAAGCTCACGGCCCTGGGCGCGCTGCCGGGCAAATACCTGCACGAGCTGTACGGACTCGGCTTTCTGCGGGAAGACATGATTGAAGCCGGCTACACCAAGCTGCACCGCGAAACCGATGTGCCGGGCCTTGCCACTGTGCACCGCAATGCGGAGATGGCCGGCCTGCTGCGCAAGGTGCACGGCAAAATTACCCTCACCAAAAACGCTGAGCGCCTCCGGCAGCCCGCGCACCGGCCCGAGCTGCTGCGCCGGGTGCTGAGCAACTTCACCGAGAAGTTTAACTGGGCCTACCACGACGGGTACAATGCGCCGCTCGTGGGACAATTCGGCTGGGGCTTTACCATGTACCTGCTGTTGAAGTTTGGCGACCAGCCCCGGCCGCTGAGCTTCTACGCCAACAACTACCAGCTGGCGTTTCCGCACCTGCTGGATACCCTGCCCGGTACGCCCTGGCATACCCCGGCCGAGCAGCTGCTATCCTGCTACGGGCATCGCACGTTTGGGCATTTTGCGCACTGGTTTGGCCTGGCCACCATCGAGCAGAACTGGCTGGGCCGGGAGCGGGCCGATTGTCTGGTAACGCCCACGCCAGTGCTGGGGCAACTATTTGCCTTTTCCTGAAAACTGATTCCACGACCGTGCTCTCCGAAAAAGAAACCACCCGCCACAGCAAGCTGCTCAGCCTCGTGCTGCGGCACGACCCCGCCCACCTCGGCATCACGCTCGATGAGCAGGGCTGGACCGACGTGGCCCGGCTGCTGGCGCAGCTCCAGGCCCACGAGCAGCCCCTGAGCCCGGCTGAGCTGGCATTCATTGTCGACACCAGCCCCAAGCAACGCTTCCGCTTCAGCGACGACCGCACGCGTATTCGCGCCAGCCAGGGGCACTCGGTGGAAGTAGAGCTGGGGTACGCGCCGGTCGCGCCGCCCGAGGTGCTTTACCACGGCACGGCCGTGCAGCACGAGGTAGAAATAATGCGCGATGGGCTGCAGAAGATGGCCCGCCAGCAAGTGCACCTGAGCGACGACCTGGGCACCGCCCGCACTGTGGGCCAGCGGCACGGCCGGCTGGTGCTGTTCGAGGTAGCCGCCGGGAAGATGCACCGGGCCGGGCATCAATTCTATCAGGCCGATAACGGCGTGTGGCTGACGGATGAGGTGCCGCCCCGGTATCTGAAGCTGCAGGAGTAACGAGGTTGCCGGCGGCAGGACGATAGTAGCCGCTGGGCGGAATAAAGTATCGGGCGTTACCATCCGTCCACCGGAATAGTTTTCTCGTCATTTCAAATCATAAGCTGCTTTCCATATGCCCAAAACCGTTTTCATCACCGGCACTTCCACCGGCATCGGGGCCGCCGCCGTGCGTCTGTTCGCCCAACACGGCTGGCAGGTGGCCGCCACCATGCGCAACCCCGCCGACGCGAAATTCGACGACCTGCCCACCGTGCGCGTCTACGCCCTCGACGTGACCGATATCGCCGCCGCGCCCCGCGCCATCCAGCAGGCCCATGACGACTTCGGCGGCCTCGACGTGCTCATCAACAACGCGGGCTACGGCTTGGTCGGCCCCTTCGAAACAGCTACCGAAGCCCAGGTTCAGGACCAGTTTGCTACCAACGTTTTCGGCGTGTTTGCCGTGACGCGAGCGGCGCTACCGCTGCTGCGGGCGCAGGGCTCGGGCGTCATCATCAACATCACCTCGGTGGGCGGCCGCATGGCCTTCCCGATGAATTCGCTTTACCACGCCACCAAATTCGGCCTCGATGGCTTCTCCGAGTCGCTGTGGTACGAGCTGGCTCCGTTCGGTATTCAGGTGAAGGTGGTAGCGCCTGGCGGCGTGGCCACCGACTTCGCCACCCGCTCCCTCAAAATGACCATTGACCCGGCTAATGAGGCCGACCCCTATACCGGCCAGGTGCGCAGTGTGCTGGCTGCTTTCAGCGCGCGCGGCGGGGCCGCCAGCACCCCCGAGCAGATTGCCGAAGTCATCTTCACCGCCGCCACCGATGGCAGTTCGCAGCTCCGCTACATCGCCGGCGAGGATGCCCAGCGCATCCTGGGCGCAAAAGCCCAGATGAGCGAGGCCGATTTCGCGGCCATGATTCAGCAGAATTTCGGGGTGTAGCTCCCCGGTGCGTTGCCCCACAAAACCAAAAAGCGCGACCTCCCGGGAAGTCGCGCTTTTTGGTTTTCGGGAGGTAATTATTCCGCTTCCGGACCAGCAGAAGCTTCTCCGGGAGGCCGGGGCGGCGGCGTCACCTGCGGGCCGGGGGCCGCGCTTGCGGCTGCGGCGTTCGCCATTGGCGTAGGGTTAGCAAGCTTCATCTTCTGCACGAGGCTAATGTGGGGAGACGCGATACTTCTCCCTGTCGTGGCCCGCGAAGTGCTTAGCGACTGTTTGAGTGAGCAGAATTTGAGCACTTGCCTGATGTTTGCCAGGGTAATCCATGCGTTGGCTTGGGTCAAAATTCGCTCGTATTAATTTGATAATCAATGCTTAGTGCTGAGCAAGGCAAAAGTGCGCCTGAAAATCCAGCGCCAGACTTGAATGCAAAAATTCATTTTTCCTACAAACACATGGCTCGGTTTCTTGACCCGAATACCTGACTGCCGGGGGCTGTGCTCGTGAAAGAACCCGTTAAATGAACTGTCGACGAAAATGGCCTGTACCAGCTCCAATACTCGTGTAACGTGGCTACTTCGTCCCAGCAAGCAATAGCCGCCTTCCCATCCACTGCGTCAAATGGCAAAATTCTGGTGGACAATGCGTTGGCTGGCGAGTTAGTCAGCAACAGGCGCTTGTGCCCCTTCACTGGATTGCCCGCGTTGAAGCTTGCCGTTGCCAAAGTAGTCGTGGCC
>JALYUI010000394.1 GCA_030853845.1 Bacteroidota bacterium
CGGGCAGGTGAAAAACGCCTTGAATTTGGCCGAGCAGCGCGGCGAGGAAAAAAGGACACTGGATAGTCGACAGGCTGAATTAGCCATCTTCTTGCGCGATGATTTACCGGTGCGGGAAAGTCGCGCCCACAAGGCCCGGCAGGACCAGCAATTAGCTGCCCAGCAGCGCATGCAGTGGCTGCAAACTGCCGGAATAGCAGAAGACTACTATACCCGGCACGAGCCATCCCTAAAGGAGCAAGCATTGCCGGAAGTACCAGACCAGGAATTGGCACAGTGGCTGGCAATAACCGAAAATGCAATTTCGGTGGCAGACAAAACCATCTCGCAAGCACTAGATACTTGGGAGAAGCAAAAAACGTCCTGTCAAGCGGCCAAAAATAAGTATACTGAAGAATTACAAGAGGCATATGCTGAACCGGAAGAAACGAGCCTTCCACCGCTCACCAAGCCTGTTCCCGATGCCTGGCATCAGCACCGTGATGCTTATCAGCAGCGGTTTGTTGTGCTGGCTGCTAACTACGTTGGAGAGGGTACGGCAACGCGCTACCACCCGGATAAGGACCTGGCTCCGCTGATACAGGCTGCCCTGTCGGATACGATGGAAACACTGGTGCAGGCCGATTCCGACACATTGCTCGACCAGGCCGAACGCCACCTGCGCACAATCAATGAGCGTAGCGCGCAGATTGCTGAACGCAAAATGCAGTTGCTCGGAGAGGTGTTTGAACAAGTGGAGCGCGCCGTTGATGAGTATCAGAATGAGGTGAATAAAATCAGCCGATATTTTCAGCGTGGCCGCACGCAGATTACGGGCGGCCTGCGGCCAGTGCTGAAGAAAAAGACATCGACGCGGTTTCCGTTGGAATGGCTAAATTTCATCCGGAAAGTGCTGCGCCATAAAGAATCCGGCGACGTGCGAAGCTTTCAAAAACTGGGTGAAATATATGGCTTGGACGAATTAATGCGCGCGGCTTTCCGCGAATACACGCAGCAGGATGATGCGCCGACGGTGCCCGAGCTGCTTAACCCCAAGTCTTATCTGGAACTTGAGTTCTACATGGCCTTCGCCAATGGCGAACCCAACCGGGGTAGTACCGGGCAGACGTTCATGTTTGCCGCGCTGCTCAATATTGCGCGGCTTTCCATCATCGGCCGCGACCGGCCCGGCATCCGTTTCATGGCCATTGATGAGGCGCACGGCTTGGGCAGCAACCTCACTACACTCTTACATTTGGCTCGTGCGGGCACAGAAAAATATCAGCTTATTTCGCTGTGAGTAGAGCCATTGCTGAATGAAGCAGCCACCCAGCATAAACAGTACTTTCTGTTTGAAAATACTGTTCCTAACTCCCGGCTCAATGCCCGCCCGGTAATGGTGGATAAAGCCGATTTGACGACCGACCAAGCTCCCGAATTCCCAACCACTTTATTTGGCGATGAATCTGACGAATCGGCTCCTGCTGAATAAAGAGTTTTCCTGGCAACACCTGCGGGCCCTGCACCAGCTGCGCACCACGGGCGAAACGCACATGAAGGTGCATGAAAATGCCTACTTCCAGCACCTGCTAGACCAGGGTCTGCTCGACCGCAAGCGGCCTAGCGCCAGCCGTACCTACCGGGCCGATGAAATCCGCTTCAATCAGGAATACGACCGGGAGTTTGGCCTTATTTATCAGGAGGCCAAACAGTTTTTGGATGCTTACGCCCTCGATATTCCCCAAGCCCGATTTACACTAGCCGAGATTATTGGGCTGCAACGTATTTACACCCAGTGTGATGTTATCGTAACAGAAGAGCAGTCGCGCGGGCGCATCAGTAGTACGTTTCTGGGTAGCTCCAAGGTGCTCAAACACAGTGAGCTATTGGATAAGGCCGTGCTACGCATCCTTAGTTTGGAGCGCTATCCACAGCTAGATAATGTGCTCGACCGAGCCTTAATAATAAGTGGTTGCCCTAAGGGCCGTCGCATCGTGCTCTGCGAGAACGATGCTTACCTGCGCCAGCCCGACAAAGCCGAAGCCCTGCGTACTGCTTTGTGGTATGCCGGAGGCAACCACATTGCCAAGCTGCGTCACTCTCCCGACCCTGGACTGCATTTCTATTATTCGTGCGACTGGGACCACCACGGATTGTTGATTTATAGTCGTATCCGAGCAATGTATGCTGAGCGAGGCTATCGCCTACAGCTTCTAACCCCCTTATCTGATGCCGAACGTAAAGCAGTTGGCTTCCTCAACCATAATAGCCAATGGGAAAAAAGCCATTGGGCCAGGCATTTATTAGATAATGACCCGGCGAATAGCCTGTTCAATGCCACTCAGCAGCAGCTTTTGACTAGTCTTATAAATACTAATAAATGGATTGAAGAAGAAAGCAATGACCTGAAAGCGCTGCTGTATATGAATAAGGTGTTGGAAGATGGAGTGAATTGATACTCATCACCACAAGGACCGGTAATCATTGCCGGACCTTGCTTTTCCCCGTACACTCCCTCGACCTTCATCCCTGTGGAACCATGCCCCAAAAATCCGTAGCTGAAATCATCGTCGATACCCTCGTAGCCGCCGGCGTGAAGCGCGTATTTGGCGTGGTGGGCGACTCGCTCAACGGCATCACCGACAACATTCGCACCCGCGCCGACATCGAATTCATCGCCGTGCGGCACGAGGAAGGCGGGGCCTTCGCGGCCGGGGCCGAAGCCCACCTCACCGGCGATTTGGCCGTGTGCGCCGGCTCCTGCGGGCCGGGCAATACCCACCTCATCAACGGCCTGTTCGACTGCCACCGCAGTCGCGTGCCCGTGCTGGCCCTGGCCGCCCAGATTCCGAGCGTGGAAATCGGCACCGGCTACTTCCAGGAAACCCATCCCGAGCGGCTGTTCCGCGAGTGCAGCCACTTTTGCGAGCTGATTTCGGTGCCCGAACAGGCGGTGCGCACCATCGAAAGCGCCGTGGCGGCGGCGCTGGGACTGCGCGGCGTGGCCGTGGTGGTATTTCCGGGCGACGTGGCCTACCTCGAAACCGAAGCGCCCGTTGTGCGCCTGCCTACGCTGGGTCGCCGCAGCGCGCTGCGCCCTTCGGAAGCCGACATTCAGCAAGCGGCTGCCTTGTTGAACGCGGGCGACAAGGTGACCATCATGGCCGGCATTGGCTGCGCCGAAGCCCACGCCGAGCTGCTGCAAGCCGCTGGGGCGCTGCAAGCGCCGGTCGTGCACGCCCTGCGCGGCAAGGAGTTTGTCGAGCCGAATAACCCCTACGACGTGGGCCTCACCGGCCTGCTGGGCATGCCCGCCGGCTACCACGCCCTGATGGACGCCGACACCATCCTGATGCTAGGCACCGACTTCCCCTACCGCCAGTTCTTTCCCGCCGAGGCCCGCGTGGTGCAGGTCGATACCCGCCCCGAAAACATCGGCCGCCGCACCCGCGTCGAAATCGGGCTGGTGGGCGACGTAGCCGAAACCCTGCGCGCCCTGCTGCCCCACCTCACGCCCCGTACCGATAGCGCCCACCTCGAAGAAGCCCGGCAGCGCCACCTCGACGACGATGCCCACCTCGCCGAGCTGGCCACCGGCGACGCCGGCGACACCAGCCTGCACCCCCAGCACGTAGCCCGCCTGCTCGATGAGCTGGCCACCTCAACCGCCATTTTCACCTGCGACGTGGGCACGCCCACCATCTGGGCCGCCCGCTATTTGCGCATGAACGGGCAGCGGCGGCTCATCGGCTCCTTTATCCACGGCAGCATGGCCAACGCGCTGTCGCAGGCCTACGGCGCGGCCCTGACGGAACCCGGCCGGCAGGTCATCGCCCTGTGCGGCGACGGCGGCCTGGCCATGCTCCTGAGCGAGCTGCTGACCGTGCGCCAGCACAAAATCCCGGTCAAAATCATCGTTTTCAACAACTCGGCCCTCGCCTTCGTGGAGCTGGAAATGAAGGCCGCCGGCATTCTCGAATACGGCACCGCGCTCGACAACCCCAACTTCGCCGCCGTGGCCGAAGCCGCTGGCCTGAAGGGCTTCCGCGTGAGCGACCCCGCCAACCTGGAAAGCGTGCTGCGCGCCGCCCTGGCCCACGACGGCCCCGTGCTGGTCGATGCCGTCGTGAAGCGCCAGGAGCTGAGCATGCCGCCCAGCATCGAGGCTAAGCAGGCGGCCGGCTTCGGGATTTATGCCGTGAAGGCCCTCATGAACGGGCGCGGCAGCGAGCTACTGGAAATGGCCAAAACGAACTTGTTCCGGTAGAAATGTAGCGTGGACGCTGCGAGTCCGCGCGTAGCGAATAA
>JALYUI010000399.1 GCA_030853845.1 Bacteroidota bacterium
GATTAAGCCCGGCTCATTTTTCAAGAAATGAAGGTATCGTTCCCGCGCAGTAAAGCGTACCCTGAAAAGACTATGTTGCTTGTACTTGGAAAAAGTGTCTTCGTACAGCAGACGGCCAAACCGTTCAAAGACCGGAAAGCTCCTGAATAGCGCCTCCAAGGCTTGCCTGTTTACGCAGAGGAGCAAGGTTTCTTCCAGCGCTTCCACGTTAGTGGGGCTCCCAGTAGCGCCATTGAAACTTATCAGTTCACACGTAAATGAACCCTCTTGGAAGAAATTATTCGTACAGTCATTTCCCTTAGCGTCAAACGAGTAAGACCTCAATAATCCCTTATAAACAAACCCCCACCAGTCGCCATAGTGGCCTTCTTTCAGCAAAAGCTTCCCTTTGGGTACTTTCCGGCAACTGAACAGCGTGGCTATCGTGACGGCATCCTCGTCCGTCACGGGGATATAAAGACGAAATTGATTTGTAAGCCAGTGGGAGAGTTCTTTTTCAAGCATAAGGGGTATACTTATAAGGCAGTGGCCTGTTAAAGAGTGAGGTTGTAAATTAGGGGACGGTTTTTACGCAACATTTGTGCGCTCGCCGTGGCAATGAGCCTATCCGACGCCACGGCACGCAGGGTGGGCAGGCCAAATACCAGTGTAAAGCGTGCGGCTACCAAGCCGGGTTTGTGCCGGCGGCGGTGGCCAAAGCCATCCGGTATGCGCAAGTAGCGAAGCTGTTGGTCGAGCGGAACTCGCAACGAAGCATCGCGCGGGCCACGGGCGTGCCGCGCGTGACGGTAGTCAAACTGCTGAAAAAAAGCGGCGGCGGCTTCGCCCCTGCTGCCGCGGTTGCGGCCGAAAAAGGCCCAGCGGAAGCAGTCGCAAGCGCTCGAACTGGATGAGACGTAGACCTTTGTTGGCCGGCACCCGCGCAAAGTCTGGCGGTGGCTAGCCGTCGAGCGGGTTTCGCGCCGCATCGTGGCCTGGGTGCTCGGCTGCCGGGGGGCCGCGACGGTCCGCCGATTGCCCCGCCGTTACCAGTACCATTGCCGCTACCACACCGACCAGTGGGAAGCCTACGCGAAGGTTTTGCCGGCCCGCTACCACCGCCCCCGGCCTAAGGGCAGTAGCAATACGAGTATTGTCGAGGCGATTAATCGTTCGTTGCGCCACCGCTGTGGTGTGCTCGTGCGCAAGTCTTGCTCGTTTAGCAGAAGCTTAGTCATGCACACGGCCCGCATTAAAATTGGCGTTGACAATTCAATCTCACCCTAAATTAGACCACTGCCTTGCCCTATTTGTTTAACAACACCCAAACCTGGGCTGGCAGCGCGCGGCCCTGAACCTAACTCACTTGCCCCAATAGCGAGCCTGGGTTATCATCGACGCGGCACACCAGCAATTGCCAGAGGCGGTCGTACTAGTGACACCGGGCGGAATACTCGGGCGCGGTTTGAGCTAGCCATCGCCACCCAAAAGGTGACCACCCGTATCTTTGTTTTGAATGCACAACGCCGTTCAGGAGAAACAAAGTGGCCAGCTCAGCCAACGCCCCCCACGCACCTGCCCCATGCCGGCTTGCTTACTGACGCACCTGCGCCGCTTCGGCCCCGTGCCGCTCGCTGACCACGAGCGCCTGCTCGCGGCTTGGGAGCCGCGCACGGTTACCGCCGGCCAGGTGCTGGTGGCGGCCGGCCACGTCGCGCAAGAGATGTTTTTTATTCAGCAGGGGGTCCTGCGCATTGTCCGGCAGCAGCTTAAGGGCCCGGAGGTAACGCACTGCTTTCTGCAAGAAGGCCAGTTTTGCGCCCTGCTGCCCAGCTTCACCCACCATGCACCCGCGGCCGGTAGCATCGAAGCAGCCTGCGTAACCCAGGTACTAGCGATTCGCAAGCCGCAGCTGGACGCGCTGTGCCAGCAGCTGCCCTACCTATCCGGCCTGCTGGCCCGGCTGACCCAGCAGGCGCTGCTGGACAAGGTGTTGCTGCGCAACGCCTACCTGGGCCAGGATGCCCGCACGTGTTACCACCAGTTCCTGGAGCGGCAGCCGGAGGTGGCCCGGCGGGTATCGCTCACGGCCGTAGCCTCCTACCTGGGCATCACCCCCCAGTCCCTGAGCCGCCTGCGGAAAAGTAGCTGAGAGAGTATTTTTTACCAATTGGTAAGTGGGGGTGGGTGACTGCATTAGAATCTTTGTGCGCACTAAACCCAACCCCTATTTATGAGTGAGCATGATTTAGAAAACCGGCCCACCACGCCGCCGCCTACCCCGCGCCGGGCACTTGTTTTGGGCGGGGGCGGCATCACCGGCATCGCCTGGGAAATCGGGGTGCTGGCGGGCTTGCGCGCGGCCGGCGTGGACCTGAGCGGCGCGGACGCGGTTATCGGCACCTCGGCTGGAGCCTTCGTCGGGGCCGCCGTCGCCAGCGGCTACGACTTGGACCGGCTCTTCGCCGCGCAGTCCGAACCCAGTCCCGCGGAAGTAGCAGCCACGGCATCGGCCGAGACAATGCAGGCCTGGTACGGGGCTTTCGCGGCGGGTGGCACCAACCCGGCCCGCATCGGCGCGGCCCTGGGAGAGATTGCCAAAAATAATCCCGAGCCGGTGCCAGCTGCCCAGCGCCGGGCGGCCATCGAAGGACGACTGGTCACAACCGCGTGGCCCCTGACGCTGCAAATAACGGCCATCAACGCGGACAGCGGCGAACTGCACGTCTTCGACCAAGCCGCAGGCGTGGCGCTCGTGGATGCTGTTTCAGCGAGCGGCGCGGTACCCGGGGTCTGGCCCCTGGTGCACCTCAACGGCCAACGCTGGATTGACGGCGGCATGGTTTCGACGGCGAATGCGGGGTTAGCCACCGGCTACGAGCGGGTAGTCGTGCTGGCCCCGCTCCCGGCCGGCAACGGCCCGATTCCCGGAGCCGCGGCCGATGTGCAAGCCTTGAGCGCCGCCGCGCAGGTGCTGCTCATCGCCCCCGACGAAGCAAGCGTGGCGGCCATTGGCCCCAACATCTACGACCCCTCCCGCCGGGCCGAAGTAGCGGCGGCCGGTCGGCGGCAAGGGAGCCGGCTGGCCGCGGCCGTGCAAGCCGTATGGTAAGGGAAGCGATGCTCGTAAGAAACAGGCTGGTCGCCCAAGCAGTCGGCGCAGGGGTAAGCAGGGCGTTGTTCCGGGGGAGAGCAGCGAGCGGTGAGCGGAAAGCAACTGCCTGACGTGCTACCCGCACCAGTCCCGACGCAAGCTGCGTTCGGCACCCCTGCCTACCGCCAGATTACCTTTTCCCTGTTTCTGGCCGGGATTTGCGCGTTTGCGCAGCTCTACTTCATGCAACCCCTGCTGCCGGTACTGGGCCGTTATTTTAAGCTCACGCCCGCGCACAGCAGCCTCGTTATTTCCGCTGCTACCGGCGCGCTGGCAGCGGGCCTGCTGCTCGGCACCTTCCTCGCCGACCGGTATCCGCGGAAACCAGTAATGAGTTGCGCCCTGATTAGCTCCTGCCTGCTAACATTAGCCGCCGCCCTGGCACCCACTTTTACCTGGCTGGTTGTCCTCAGCGCCCTCAAAGGCTTTACGCTCGCCGGGGTGGCGGCCCTCGCGATGGCATACCTCGGGGAAGAGGTGGCCCCCGCCGCCCTAAGCCGGTCGATGGGCTTGTACATCACCGGCACCATCATGGGCGGGATGCTGGGCCGGGTACTCGCTAGCCTGTTAGCGGACTGGTTTTCCTGGCGCGTCATCACCACCGGCCTGGGGCTCGGCTGCCTGGCGCTGGCGTTAGAGTTTGTGCGCCGCTTGCCGCCCTCCCGCCACTTTATGCCCCGGCAACAAAACGGCCGGGCAGCGGCTGCTGCCATCCTGCGCACTGCGCAAGACCCCACCCTAGTGGGACTGTGCCTGTTCGCTGCCCTGGCAATGGGAAGTTTTGTGAGCGTATATAACTACTTAAGCTTCCGCTTGGAGGCTCCCCCGTTTTCGCTGCCCCAACACGCGGTGGCGGGCATCTTTCTGCTGTACGCCGTGGGCATGGGCGGTGCCTTTGCGGCGGGGCCCATTGCGGATAAAACTGGCCTGGCTTCTGCGTTGGCGGGCCTGGTCCTGCTCATGTTAGGGGGGCTGCTGGCCACGGGAATCAACCACCTATTCTTCATCTTAGTTGGGCTAGGGGTGTTTACTTGCAGCTTCTTTGGGGCGCATACCCTGGCCAGTAGCTGGGTCGGTCGCCGAACGCTGACCAATAAGTCCGCGGCCTCTTCGCTCTATTTATTCTGCTATTATGCCGGGGCTAGCGTGGTTGGCACGCTGAGTGGACTGGTCCTAATGCAGCATGGCTGGTCCAGCCTCGTTTTATGGCTCGGCCTGCTCCTAAGTATTGCCTGGGTACTAACTTTGCGCTTGGGGCATGAGAGGCAATAAATCTTTCCTTCATTGCGGAGGACAACCTGATTGGTCCCAAAAGCGTGCTGGATGGATAGCCTCCAAAAATGTGGCACAGTGGAGTTAAGCGGTTATCGGCAGAGATTCTGCTGGCGTTGGTCAAGGACTCGGTAGCCACGACCGCCTCATATTTTTGATATTCTCCTATCACCTTGACGAACGTCGGGCAAGGAGGTGAGGTTAATATAGGAAAGGCCCAGAACAGCGGATAGCTTTGCAACTATTTGAAATGCATTACAGATTTTTACTACGTAATATATAATGAAAATATTGTTTTTTGGACGTGGTGCTATCGCTACGCAATACGGTTGGGCATTAGAGCAGGCGGGCAACGACATCACGTTTTATGTGCGACCGGGGCGCGTAGCAGAGTACGGCAGAACAATTTCGCTAAATATGTTTGATGCCCGAAAAAAAATAAAGGGTGTGCTAATTTGTGAAAATTGGGCAATAAAAATGATAGAATACTTACCCGAAAACCATGATTATGACCTGATAATTCTAAGCGTTCAACATTATCATGTGAAAAGTGCGGTTGATTTTTTAACCGATAAAATCGGTAAAGCAACCCTGCTCGTTTTCAGTACTTTCTGGACTGAACCCCAAGCCGCACTCGCGCAGATTCCTGAAAGTCAGTTAGTTTGGGGATTCCCGCAAGCAACCGGCGGTTTCGATGAAAAAGGTGTTATGAATGCCTCGTTATTTGGCAAAATAAATATTGGCACTTTTGGCACAGCGCAAACGCAACGCGGCGTAGCCGTGATAAATATGTTTAAGTTGTCAGAATTTACTGTCAAAGAATTTACCGATTTTCGTTCTTATTTATTTACGCATTTTGTAGTAAATGCTGCTATGCATCTCGAAAACTTGCAGTGGGGGGATGGTTTAGCTCCTATTGCAGCACTGAAAACCACAAGATACTGGCGTAATATCATCGCAAACGGCAAAGAACTGTTGCCCTTGCTAAAAGCCCGCAAAGTAGACATGAGGGTGAATTCAGAAATAAAATTATTTAGTTCGCCTCCGTTCGTTTTAGGACTTGCAATGCGGGTAGCAATACCACTTTTGCCATCGCTGAAACAATCACTTACGTGTCACTCTAATCCTGCTGAGCTAAAGTCGTATTGTCAAGATGTGGTAAAAACGGCAGACGAACTAAGAATCGAGTTGCCACGGTACAAAGCGAATAAAGACGTTTATAAATAGAGTTTTTAACGCTAAATAATATCCCTGGTCAAATAGTTAGTCCAAAAGCCGCACTTGTCAGAAAGCTACGCGGGCACGCTTTCAGCTGCCTTTGTCAACGCAACGTTATCTGCGAACTGATACCCAGGCCGGGTTGCTGGCAGCGCGAGACCATAGCCAGTTGGGCGGCCGGGCCAAAGGGCTATCGAAAGAAGTTCGCTCCAAGGCCCAGACTGCTAAAATCTTCGGCGGTGGTCTATTGGAGAGTGAAGCAGTAAATTAGGGCATGGTTTATACGCAACATTTGTGTGCCCGCTGCGGCAGCGAACACATCCGCCGCAACGGCACGCAGGGCGGCCAGCCCAAATACCAGTGCAAAGCGTGCGGGTACCAAGCGCGGTTTGTGCCGGCGGCGCTCGCCAAAGCGGCGCAGTACGCCCAGGTCGAAGCCTTGCTCACCGAACGGAATTCCCAGCGCAGCATCGTGCGCGCCACCGGCGTGGCGCGGATGACCATCGCCAAGCTAATAAAAAAAAGCGGCGCTGGCCGCGCCCCGGCTGGCGCGTCGCCGGACGAAAAAGGCCCAACGCCGGAAGCCGGAAGCCCTGGAACTTGACGAAATGTGGACCTTCGTCGGCCGGCGCAAACGCAAAGTTTGGCTGTGGCTGGCCGTCGAACGGGCCTCGCGCCGCATCGTGGCCTGGGTACTGGGCTGTCGGGGGGCCGCCACGGCCCGGCGGTTGTGGGCCGCGCTGCCGCCCCGCTACCAGCGCCACTGCCGCTACCACACCGACCAGTGGGAGGCCTACGCCAAGGCCCTGCCCGCGCCCCACCACCGGCCCCACCCGAAAGGCAGTGGCAAGACCAACGTGGTCGGGGCCATCAATTGCTTCTTGCGCCAGCGCTGCGGCGTATTGGTCCGCAAATCCTGCTCGTTCAGCAAAAGTTTACGCATGCACACGGCACGAATTAAGATTGTAATTGATAATTATAACCTCACTCTTCAATAGACCACCACCAAATCTTCCACCTACAGTAAGAAAAAAACCGGGGCTAAAACCGGCCAGCTCCTCAGCATTGGCCACATTGCAGTACACCGTGGCTGTTGCAGAATGCCGCTTATGCGCTCACGCAATGCCCCTAATCAGCGAATCCGCTTGCTAAACCTGCGTTGTAGCTGCTGATTACACGTCTTTACGCAAGATGCGACCTTTTGGCAAGTGGGTCTACGGATTCTGCAACAGCTACCACTACTTGCAAGATGTAAAATTCTCCAAACAGTTGATATTTCTTACTGACTGTTCGTTAAGCCGGTTTCCGCACCGGCAATTGAAAGGCCTGGGATTGGTTGCCGTTCATGGTGAAAACCGGCACCTGCGTTTCCTGTACAGAAGTGAAGGCGCGGGTGAGATGGGCAATCCAAGCGGGGGTATGATGCCGCAAGGTCGCCCCTTCAGGCAGGGTGAATACGCCGGCGTTTTCGGGGTCGCCTTGCCAATCAACATAAGTGCCGCTCGCTAGGCGCTCAAGTTGTAAATAATAGTCGCTTAGAGCAGATTCGCAGTCACTGTACATGACAGCCGCAGTGGTGAAACCAGTTTTGGGCGTCGTCTTCGCTTATCCAGTCGAGCGCGGCCCGCACGGCGGCCGTCAGGGCCTTGCGGGTGCGGGCCTGGGCTGTGCGCAGGAAGGTTTTGCGCTTGCTAAAGGCCAACTCCACCGGCGTAAAGTCGGGCGAATAGGGCGGCAGGAACAGGAGGCGGGCACCGCGCTTCTCCACCAATTCGGCCAGGCCCGGGGCCTTATGCACGCGCAGGTTGTCGAGCACCACCACGTCGCCGGGGACGAGCGTGGGACCCAGCACCTGGTCGAGGTAGACGGCAAAGGCGGCCGCGTTGACGACCCCGTCGAGTTCCATCACTGCTTCAACGCCCTGGGGCGTGAGGGCAGCTATCACCGTTACGTTGGGCCCGCTGTGCAACGGCACGGGCTGGTCCACGCGCTGGCCACCCGGGGCGCGGCCGTAGCGGCGGGTATAGGTCAGGTTCACGCTCGTTTCGTCCACGAACTTGAAGCGGGCCACGTCCTGGCCCGGCAGCGCTTCGAGAAAGTCCCGGCGCAGGGCCTTCACGCGTTCGGTGTCGCGCTCGGCAACGTGGACACTCTTTTTTTGCGCCGCAAATCCAGCGCTTGCAGGCCCTGCCAGAGCGTGGTCCGCCCCACGGCCGGGCCGCCGCTCGCCGCCAGGAGCACGCGCAACTCGTCGAGCGTGGCGCCGGGTTGCCGGGCCACGCAGGCCGCCAATTGGGCGCGGGCAGCGTCGTCGAGCAGTGGGGACGGACCGCCCCGGTGGGGCAGGGCGGCCAGCGAGCCACTCGTGCGCTGGCGCTTGAGCAGCTTGTTGACGAACGAAAGCGAGACGCTAAACCGGGCAGCTACTTGGCCAAGGGAGGTATTCCCCGAAGCGCAGGCAGCCACTATCCGTTCGCGTAAATCGGTGGAGTACGGTTCCATGCCGCAAAGAAACACCTGCTTGTATACACTAACCTCGAAACCGCTCTAAGCTTTAGTTAAAAAAACGGGTTAGCCGCTCGGCAACCCAGGACGGGTTGTCCTCCGCGAAGACGTGGCCGCTACCGGGCACCGTGTCGGTGGCGATGTCGGCGGCCACCTGCTGCACGCAAGGCAGGGTCTGGGCCTGGGGAATGCCCCGCTCGCCGTTGAGCACCAGTACGGGCATGGGCAGCTTGGCCTGGAAGCGGGCGCGGTTTTCCCGGCCGTCGTCCAGCAGCGTACCGTAGTGCTGGAAGCCGGCACGCATCCCGCCCGGCGCGGTGTAGTAGGGCAGAAACAGGGCCTGCGCCGTGTCGGCCGCATCGGGAGACGTGGACATCATCGTCATGCTCGGCAGCAGGTAGGCCGCTTCCTTGCCGGCGGTGAGCATGGTGGCAACCTCCACCTGCATGTGGAAGCCGAAGTGCCAGTAGCCGCCGGTGGCCGGGTTCATCAGCTCTTCCAGCCCAAAGCCGGGAATCAGCGACTCGGCTAGCACCAGCCGGCGCACCTCAGTGGGGTACGAGGCGGCGTAGGCGTAGGCCACCATCATGCCGATGTCCATGCCCAGCAGGTTGATTTGGGCGTGGCCCAACTGCTGCACCAGCTCGTGCACGTCACGGGCCACGTTGGTTTTGGCGTAACCGCCTTCAGTATGCTCGGAATCGCCGAGGCCCCGCAGGTCGGGGGCGATGGCCGTGTAGCCGGCCTCGGCCAGCAGGGGTAGCAGCTTACGCCACACGGCCCAGGTGTAGGGCCAGCCGTGCAGCAGCACCACGGCGGGACCCTGGCCGCCACTCACGTAGTGCAGCCGGGTGCCGTTCACATCGGCGTAGCCGTGCCTAAAACCGGGCAGGTCGGCCACGGGACCAACAAGTGCGGGTGCCGGCACGGGGTTCGGGTTGGAAGTGGGGTTAGACATGGACTTGTAGCTATTAAAAATGGGAATTGGTCAGGAAGGGCTTCTGTTAGTGCGTGTTGCTTATGACGCTAGCAAAATATTGATATCCTGTTAATTAGCAACCCGGATGACGGTTTTTCGTACCCTTTCGGGTTAACGGGAGCAAAAATATAGACTGACTTCGGTAAGTTTGTTATTAATTACCGAAAGGATACCGGTTACAAAATGGATACTACCATGCCAACTCTTCCTGGTTACACTACCAAATGCCAGCACCAAGCGGTGCGTGATACGCTCGACGTTATTAGCGGTAAATGGAAGCTCGTCATCCTGTCGGTGCTGCTGGAGCGGAAGCGCCGCTTCAAGGAGCTGAGCCGCGAAATCGGTATTTCGCCGCGCATTCTTTCCAAAGAGTTACAGGAGCTGGAGTTGAATAAGCTCGTCAAGCGCACCGTCTGCGACACGCGGCCCGTCACGGTGGAATACGAAAGCACGGCCCACAGCCAAACGCTACTGGGCGTGGTACAAGCCATGAGCGCGTGGGGCTACCTGCACCACGAAACCATCGTTGGCAAGCGGCGGGCCGGCGACCCGGCCCCCTCGGCCGTTACCGCGTAGCCCGACCATGAACCCGCTACCCATTGAGAAGCTCCAGGACCGCACGCCCATCGGCCTGGAAATCCGCCATACCAGCGACCCGGCCTTCCGCCAGACCATTGGCCAACTGGTCGCGCACCGCGACGACAATTACCTCTTTATCCTGGTGGAGCACGGCGAGGGGTCGCTGCTGCTTGATTTTACGGCCGTTACCCTGTCCGCCCACACGCTCTGCTGCATCCGGCCGGGGCAGGTGCATCACCGGATGCAGGGCCAGCCGGATTCCCGCGCCTGGGTGCTGGCCGTGGACCCCGGCCTGGTGCCCGCGGAGTACCGGACGGTTTTGGAGGACCCGCTGGCCCCCGCGCCGCCGTATTTGCTGGACGACGAGACCTTTCCCGCTTGCCAGACCCTAGTGGAGCTGCTGGCCGCGCAGGATGCCGCCGTCCCCGCGCCGTCCTTTCAGTTGCCGGTGACCCGCTCGCTGCTGGAAGCTTTCCTGGGGCTAGTGGCCCGCGCCGCCGCTCAGGGCGAGCAAACCGTGGCGGGTACGACGCGCCCGGTGCAGCTGACGCAGGCTTTCCGCCAGCTGCTCACCGAGCAGGTGACGAGCGAAAAGCGGCCCGCCGCCTACGCCGGACTGCTGAACGTGACGGAGGCTTACCTGAACGAAGCCGTGAAAAGCATCACCGGCTTTACGGTGACGTACTGGATTCTGCACGAAGTGCTGCTGCAAGCTAAACGGCTGCTGTATTATACGCAGCTAACGGTGAAGGAGATAGCGCAGCAGCTGGGCTACGAGGACGCCACCTACTTCTCGCGGTTGTTCAAGAAAGGCACCCAGACTACCCCACTGGCTTTTCGGGAGGTTTCCCGCGAATAGTCCACTCTTTGCCGGCTTGCTGCTCTTTTAACGCCTGGCGCACTATCGGACCTTTGTATAGTCAATCAACAGTGATTGCCCCCTGTCAAAGAGCCCCGATTTATGCGACCCCTGAGCACCGACCACACCTTCCATTTTGAACTCCTGCGCGTACTGAGCGCCACCCGCGGGGCCGGCGGCGACGTCGCCGAAGTGCTCGACGCCGCCGAGCGCATCGAGCCCGGCGACTTCGAGAGCTGGTACCGCGTATTCAACCGGTTGGCCGACCACGTGGAGGCCGGCGTCAAGACCGAAACCGTGCGCCGCTACCCAGTGTCGGCCCGCAACGCGCTGTTTCGGGCGGCCAGCTACTACCGGGCCGCCGACTTTTTTCTGCATGGCAACGCGGAAGACCCGCGCATCACGGAAACCTGGGACCACGCCACCGCTTGCTTTAACCAGGCCATTGCCCTGCTGCCGATTCCCGGCCAGCGGGTAGACCTGGCGGCCGACGGCTTCACGGTACCGGCCATTTTTTACCGGGCCGCGGCCGACGACCGCCCCCGCCCCACGCTGCTGCTCTGCAACGGCTACGATGGTAGTCAGGAAGAAATGCTGCACGTAATTGGCTTCGCGGCGTTGGAGCGCGGCTTCCACGTGCTCACGTTTGAGGGGCCGGGCCAGCCCACGGTGCGGCGCGCGCAGAACCTGGGCTTCATCAACGAATGGGAACGGGTGGTAACTCCCGTGCTGGACTACTGCCAGCAGCAGCCCGCGGTAGATATGCGCCAGGTGAGCCTACTGGGCTATTCGTTCGGCGGATTTCTGGCCCCGCGGGCCGCGGCCTTCGAGCACCGGCTGGCCGCCGTGATGTGCGTTGACGGCTTGTTCGACGCGCACCAAGCTTTCGTCGGCCAGCTGCCGCCCGCCCTCCAGCAGTTGCTGGCCACGGGCGATGCGGATAGGTTCAACCAAATAGTTACGGCGACGCTGCCCCGCGATACCGGTTTTCGGTGGGGAGTTGAGCAGGGCTGCTGGTCGTTCCGGGCGGCTACCCCCTACGACTTCCTGACCCAGGTGCGCCCCATGACCCTGAAAGACGTGGCCGCGCAAATCACCTGCCCGGTGCTGGTGTGCGAAGCCGAGGACGACCACTTTTTCGCCGGCCAGCCCGAGGCCCTGGTCGCCGCCCTCGGACCGCGGGCTACTTACCGCCCCCTCACCGCCGCCGACGCGGCCGCGGCGCACTGCCACGTGGGGGCCAGCGACTACGCCAACGGCGTTATCCTTGACTGGCTCGAAGATGTGCTACGGGCCGAAGCAACCGGGCCGACTCCAAATGCGAAGGCATCCCCACTTGGCAATGCGCCGGCATACCACGAGCCGGTACGTGCCCAAAGCCCGGTAGCAGCGTCTTTTTAAAGGCAACGGCCCCGCGGTACCACCAACAGTAATTCCGCGATTAGGACCAGCATCATAGGCATTTCGGTCATGTCTATCCTGGTTTAGCCGCGGGCTTACCACTGTTGGTTCCATCTCTTTTCGACCCCTTACTACGGCCAGGAAAATCCTGGTCCTAGCCACGCTTTTGACTTTTTGCCTGCCATGTTCGTTCCCCTCAAATCTTTTCGCGCCCCGGCGTTTCTGTGCCTGGCCGGTTGGCTGCTGGCCGAAACCCCGGCCCTGGCCCAGGAAGGCCCCGCGCGCCAGGCCGCGCCGGCCGCCGCCGGCCAGGTGACGCTACGCGGCACGCTCACCGAGGCCGATGGCCAGCCCCTGCCGGGCGCGGTGGTATTCGTCAAAAGCCTGGCCCTGGGTACCAGCGCCGACGAGCAGGGCCGGTTCGCCCTGGCCCTGCCCCGCGGCACCTACGCCGTGACGTTCAGCTTCGTGGGCTACGCGCCGCAAACCGAAACGCTAACGCTGACCGGCAACCTAACTCACGATGTACGCCTGGCGACGGGCAGCATCCACACCGATGAGGTAGTGGTGACGGCCCACCGCGCCGAAGACAACGTGCAGAGCACCGAGATGGGCGTGACCCGGCTCGACATGAAAACCATCAAGCTCGTGCCGGCTCTGCTGGGCGAAGTGGACGTGATTCGCAGCATTCTGCTGCTGCCGGGCGTGAGCACGGTGGGCGAGGGCGCTACTGGCTTCAATGTGCGCGGCGGCGGCATCGACCAGAACCTGATTCTGATGGACGGCGCGCCCGTGCTCAGCAGCTCCCACCTGTTCGGTCTGTTTTCGGTGTTCAATCCCGATGCCGTCTCGGACCTGAAGCTGATTAAGGGCGGCATCCCGGCCGAGTACGGCGGGCGGTTGTCCTCGCTGCTCGACGTGCGCCTGAAAAACGGCAACTCGGAGAGCCTGCACGGCTCGGGGGGGATAGGCACCGTTTCCTCGCGCCTGGCGCTGGACGGGCCGATTCAGAAGGGTAAAAGCTCGTTTGCCATCGCCGGCCGGCGCTCCTACGCCGACCTGTTTCTCAAGCTATTGCCTTCGCAGCGGAATAACGCGGCCTACTTCTACGATTTCACGGCCAAGGCCAGCTTCACGCTGGGACCTCACGACGGACTGTACCTGTCGGGCTACCTGGGGCGCGACATCTTCAATTTCGGCACCGCGTTTCACTCCAATTTCGGCAACACGCTGGGCAGCGCGCGCTGGCAGCACACGCTGGGCCCGCGCCTGACGGCCAACGTGACGGTCTTGGCCAGCCACTACGACTACCAGCTGGGCGTGCCCACCGGCACCAACGGCTTCAACTGGACCTCCGGCATTCTGGACCGCACCGGCAAGCTGGATTTCACCTACGCCGCAGATCCCAACCACACCCTCACCTTCGGCCTGAGCAGCACCTACTACACCGTGCAGCCGGGGCAGGTGCAGCCCACCGAAGGGGCTTCCCTCTTCCGGCCCCTGCACCTGGGTGACCAGCACGCGATGGAGAACGTGGCCTACGTGGACCACGCCCAAACCCTCTCGTCGCGCCTGGCCGTGCAGTACGGCCTGCGCCTGAGCGCGTTCGAGTACCTAGGGCCGGGCACGGCCCTGGAATTTGGCGGCCCCGACGGGCGGCAAAAGGTGGTCACCAGCGAGCACACCTACGGCGATGAAGAGGTTATTAAGCGCTACGTGAACCTGGAGCCGCGCGCCTCGGCGCGCTACACGCTCACCGAAACCAGCTCGCTCAAGGCCAGCTACACCCGCACGGTGCAGAACCTGCACCTGATTTCCAACACCACGGCCTCTTCGCCGCTCGACGTGTGGAGCACGAGCACCAACAACATCAAGGCCGAGCACGCCGACCAGGTAGCCCTGGGCTACTTCCGCAACTTCAAGCAGAACGCCTACGAGGCCAGCGTGGAAGTGTACGGCAAGAAGATGGACAACCAGGTAGATTACATCAACGGGGCCAACGTGCTGCTCAACGACAAGCTCGAAGCCGACCTGCTCTACGGCCGGGGCCGCTCCTACGGGGCCGAGTTCTACGTCAAAAAGAATACCGGCCCGCTCACCGGCTGGATTAGCTACACCCTGAGCCGCTCGGAGCGGCAGGTCAACGGGATTAACAACAACGCGTGGTACGTGACCAAGTACGATAAGCCCAACAACCTCTCGGTCGTGGGCATCTACGCCCTCTCGCCGCGCTGGTCCATATCGGGGGCCTTCACTTACGGCACGGGCATCGCCACGACTATGCCCGACAGCCGCTACGAATACCAGGGCCTGGTGGTGCCGAACGTGACGGGCAACGTGCGCAACAACTACCGCGTGCCGGCCTACAACCGCCTCGACCTCTCGGCTACCTGGCAGCAGCGCAAAAACGCGGGCCGGCGCTGGCAGGGCGAGTGGGTCTTCTCGCTCTACAACGCCTACGGCCGCCGGAACCCCTACAGCATCTCGCTGCGCCAGAACAAGGACAACCCCACCCAAACGGAAGCCGTGCGGCTGTCCATTTTCGGGGCCCCGCTGCCCTCGGTCACTTACAACTTCAAGTTTTAGGGTAGCCCGGCTTTTCGCTGCCCGCGCCCCGCTGGGGCCTACCCCCCTCCTCGTACCTCAAGCAGTTTCCCTCATGAAAACCCTCCTGACTTTCGCCGGCCCACTCGCCGCCCTCGCCCTGACCCTGACCCTGGCCGGCTGCCAGGACGTAGTGAAGCTCAACGTGCCGGCCGGCCAGCCGCTGCTGGCCGTGGACGGGGCCATCACCGACCAGCCCGGCCCCTACGTGGTGCGGCTCACCCAAACCGCGCCCTACTTTACCAACGAAGCCGCCCCGGCCGTGACCGGGGCCGTGGTGGTGCTAACCGATAACAACGGCGGGCGCGAGACCCTGCGCGAAGGCCGCCCCGGCGAGTACGTGACCACGGGTTCGCTGCGGGGGAAGGTGGGTGGCCAGTACACCCTCACTATTGATACCCAGGGCGAGCAGTACGCGGCCAGCACCGAGATTCGCCGGGCCGTGGGCATCGACAGCGTGGGCTACAAGTACGAAGCGGCATCCGGCTTCATCGACGGGGGCTACACCATCCTCTACAACGGCCAGGAACCGGCGGGCGTGGGCGACTACTACCGCTTTGAAGTTTTCCAAAACGACGTGCTGCGCAACAAGCCCGCCGACCTGTTCACCCGCTCCGACGAGTTAGTGGACGGCAACTACCTGCGGTCCCTGGAACTGAACGGCGGCCCCGGCCAAGTGCAGTTCGTCAAGGGTGACCGGGTAAAGGTGGAAATCCAGTCCATAACCGCCGACTATTACCACTTTCTGAACGAGCTATCGACCCAGATAAACAACGCCGGCCTCTTTGCCGCGCCCCCGGCCAACGTGCGCACCAACGTGCATAACCTGACTCCCGGCTCCTCCCGCCAGGCCGTGGGCTACTTCGCCGGCTACACCGTGCGCGCCGACTCGGTGGTGCTTCGGTAGGGGCCGTTGCCCCACGGCCGCTAGTCGCTAAAAAGTATTGGTCGCTACTTCTTAGCTGTGGCCTGGGAACGTGTCTTACCCCGGTCTTTACGAACCCATCGACCCGCTCCCTCCCAAAGTGGAAGTATTTCGTACCGTTACCGGCTCGGCAGGGCAGAAAAGTTATCCTGGCCCCGGCGGCCCGCTTTTCCGCGCTTGACACTACGCTTGACGTAGATAACTGGAGAGCATCAAAAAGTGTGGGCAGCCTGTAAGCTTCCCCGTTTAGTGGGCCATTCGAAACGAGAGTCAGGCGGCTTGTTTGAATTCCATCGGGGTTAAAAAGCCTAGGGCCTGGTGGGGCCGCAGGGTATTGTAGTCGTGCATCCATTCTGCCAGCAGTTGGCGCACTTGTCGCAAG
>JALYUI010000405.1 GCA_030853845.1 Bacteroidota bacterium
CGGAAGCCGCCACCGTCCAAATCGCGCCCCAGCTGCGCGATGGCGACCTGATTTTCCACACCTCCCAATCGGCGCAGAGCCGGGCCATTCAACTGGCCACGCACTCGGCCTGGAGCCACTGCGGCATCGTGTATAAAGAAGGCAACAGCTGGCAGGTATTCGAAGCGGTGCAGCCTGTGAAGCTGACGCCGCTGGCCGACTGGGTGGCGCGGGGCCAGGGCGGCCACTTCGTCACCAAGCGGCTGCGCGATGCGGCTACGGCCCTCACGCCCGCCGCGCTGGCGAGGTTGAAAGCGGCCGGGCAGCCCATGCTGGGGCATAATTATGACCTGTACTTCGGCTGGAGTGACGACCGGATTTACTGTTCCGAGCTCATCTGGAAGGTGTATGAGCGGGGGCTTGGCCGGCGGCTGGGGCAGCTCCAGCACCTGCGCGATTTCGACCTGAGCCACCCCGCCGTGCAGGCCAAGCTGCGCGAGCGCTACGGCGCGCGGCTGCCGCTGGACGAAACGGTTATTTCGCCGGTCAGCATCTTCCAGAGCCCCGAACTGGTGACGGTGCTGCGCCGTTAGCAAGGGACGGCTGACTTAACTTGCCGCCCCTATCTTGTTGCTTATGTCCACGCTCACGCTCACCTTCGACGACGACCTGGCGACCCAGGCGCAGGAATATGCCAAGCGCACGGGCACCGACTTATCGGTGCTGGTGGCGGAGCTACTGCGGCCGGTAGTTACGCCGGCCCGCCAGCGCCGGCCTTCATCACCGCAGGTGGAAGCCCTGGCCGGGTGCATTTCCCTACCGCCCGACTTTGATTATAAAGCACTGCGAGGTGATGCTTTGTGGGAAAAATATATGGGAAAAGAATAGTCGATGAGACAATACTTGCTCGACACGAATGTCCTTATCGACTACCTAACCCTGCGCAAGCCGTTTGGCGAGGATGCTACTGAGTTGATGCGGGCAGGGGCAACTGGTGAGGCCCGGCTTTATGTCGTCAGCCTTTCCTTTGTTAACATCGAATACATTGTGCGGCGGCAAACCTCAACGGCGCAGGCCCGGCAGCTGCTGGTGCAGCTGGAGCAGCTGGTGGACATTCTGCCCGTCGATGCGGCAGTCATTCGCCAAACACTCGCTAGTAATTTCACCGATTTCGAGGATGGAATTCAGCATTTTGTCGCGCTCGCTCATCCCGCTATCAATGCCATCGTTACCCGCGACCCGAAAGGTTTCCGCAGCAGCTTACTCCCCGTTCTTTCCATAGCACAGGCCCTTACTGAACTCGATAATCCCGCCTGACTGGTGAGCGTATCCCGTTGTTATTCTCCTACTCCGTTTGCTGACCACTCCCTACTCTCCCTGGTTTATCCTGCTTTGCCTGGCCGTGGGCGCGGGCTACGCAGCCCTGCAATACTCGGCCAAAGCGCCGTGGAGCAGGCAGTTGAACTACGCGCTGGCGGCGTTACGCTTCGCGGTGGTGAGCTTCCTATGCTACCTGCTGCTGGCTCCGGTCATCAAAACCACTACCACGCGCACCGAAGCGCCCACCGTGGTGCTGGCCGTCGACAACTCGCAGTCGGTGGAGCTGTTCACACCTAAAAACGTGCTCAGTCAGGCCACCGCCGGCCTCACGAAGCTGGCCGAAACCCTGCGCGGCCGGGGCTTCACTGTTGAAACCCGCACGCTGACGGCCACGCCCGCCCGCCCGGCGCGGCTCGACTCCATCAGCTTCACGGCCCCCGGCACCGACCTCGACCAGCTGCTGGCCGGCACCGGCGACGCCTACGACGGCCGCAACCTAGCCGGCGTGGTGCTCGTGAGCGACGGCCTCGTGAACCAGGGCCGCAGCCCGGCCTACTCCGAGTTCAGCTTCCCGATTTACAGCGTGGCCCTGGGCGACACCATCCCCAAACGCGACCTGCGCCTGACCGGCCTCACCTACAACCGTGTGGCCTTCAGCGGCAATAAATTTCCGATTGAGGCCGAGCTGGGTTTCGAGGGCTACGCCGGCGGCACGGCCACCGTGGAGCTGCGCGAAGGAAATAAAGTGCTCGACAGCCGCCGCGTGGCCCTGCCCGCCGGCCGCCGCCGGGTACGCACCACCTTCCAGCTGACCGCGCCCGTGCCGGGCAAGCGCCGCTACGAGGTGCGCATCGCGGCCCAACCCGGCGAGTTCACTGCGCTGAATAACCAGCGCACGGCCTTCGTCGACATCGTGAAGGGCAAGCTGCGGGTGCTGCTGGCCGGGGCCGCCCCCCATCCCGACCTTAAAGCTCTGCGCGCCGCCATTTTGGGCAACGACAATTTCGACCTGACCCTGGCGCTACCCGGCGTGGAGCCGCTGAAAGCCGGGGCCGATTTCGACGTGGCCATTCTGCACCAGTTGCCGGCGCAGGGCGGGCTGGGCAACGAGATTATGGCCCAGGTGCAGGCCCGCAAAACGCCCGCCTTCTACATCCTGGGGGCGCAATCGGACCTCGCGGCCTACAACCAGCTCGGCACCGGCCTCACCATTCAGCCGCGCGGCGCGCAGACCGACGAGGTGACGCCGCTGCCCAACCCCGGCTTCGCCCGCTTCGCGACCGACGAGGAATCGGCGCGCCGCTTTGCGCAGTACCCGCCCGCGCCGGTGCCCTTCGGCGATTACCGCCTCGGGGCCGGGGCCGAAGCCGCCCTGTGGCAGCAGGTGGGCCGGGTGCCCACCCAAAAGCCCCTGCTGGTATTTGGCGGCGCGGCCGAGCGGCGGCAGGCCACCCTGCTCACCGGCGGCAGCTGGCAGTGGCGCCTGAGCGAGGCCGTGGCCCACGACGACAAGCCCGAAGCCTACGACCGCCTCATCATCCGCACGCTCCAGCTCCTCACCCAAAATGCCAACAAAAAGCGCCTCGACGTGTACCCCACCCAGGACGCCTTTGGCACCCAGGACGACGTGACGCTGGGGGCCGAAACATACAACGCTGTGTTCGAGCGCCTCTACAACCAGAAAATCGACCTCGTGCTGACCGACGAGAAGCAGCATAATCGCCGCTTCTCGTTCGCCAACGCCGAAGACGGCTCGCCCCTGCACCTGGGGCCGTTGCCGGCTGGCCTGTATAAGTATCAGGCCCGCGCCACCCTCGGCGGCCAAGCTCAGCAGGACGCGGGCGAGCTGCTGGTGCAGTCGCAACCCCTCGAAGCCCTGGAGTCGAAAGCCGACCACAACCTGCTGGCCCAGCTGTCGCGCCGTAGCGGCTCGCGGCTGTACTACCCCGCGCAACTCGATAAGCTGGCGCAGGACATTATCAGGGCCAACTACAAGCCGGTGATTTCGCAGGAAGAAGACCTGAAGGACCTGATTAATCAGAAGTGGCTCTTCTTCGTGCTACTGGCTTTTCTGACGGTGGAATGGGCGGTCAGGAAGTATTCGGGCAGCGTGTAGCAGAACACATCAGCACGTCATGCAGAGCGTAGCGAAGCATCTTTACCGCGCAAGTAATCCAAATCGACTTCTTCGTTGAACTGAACAACCGATGTACGTCTACATCCTCACCAATACCGGTCGCACCGTCCTTTATATCGGGGTAACGAACGACTTGCCCCGTCGACTCTATGAGCACAGCACCGGCCGAGGTGACGCCAGCAAATTCACTGGCCGGTATCAGGCTGATTTGCTGGTTTATTTTGAGATTTCGCCCGACCCAACGCAGGCAATAGCACGCGAAAAAGTATTGAAAGGTTGGAGCCGTGCTAAAAAAGAGGCGCTGATTCAAGCGTTCAATCCTAGCTGGCAGCCCATTGATTTAGAAACTTGGCAGGGTTGAATAGACGAATTGGTTAAGCCTGATTAGTTACGCGGTAAAGATGCTTCGCTGCGCTCTGCATGACGTTGTATTAAAGCAAAACTGCTCCCGCCGCGTCCTCCCTCCTACTTCACTGAACCCGATATGAAACTACGCGTCATTTTAACCGGGGCCACCGGCATGGTGGGCGAGGGCGTCCTGCTCGAATGCCTGCAAAACCCCACCGTCGAGCACGTGCTGGTGCTCACCCGCCGGCCCACGGGCCGCACGCACGCCAAAATGAGCGAGCTGCTGGTGCCCGACCTGGCCGACCTGAGCGCCGTGGAAAGTCAGCTGACGGGCTACAACGCCTGTTTTTTCTGCGCCGGCATCTCCTCGGTGGGCGTGTCGAAGGAAGAGTACGAGCGCATCACCCACGACCTGACCCTGACCGTGGGCCGGACCCTGGTCCGCCTCAACCCGGCGCTGACGTTCATCTACGTGTCGGGCGCGAGTACCGATAGCACCGGCACCAGCCGCCAGCACTGGGCGCGAGTGAAGGGCCGCACCGAAAACGACCTGCTGGCCTTGCCCTTCCGGGCGGCCTACATGTTCCGGCCGGGCTTCATGCAGATTACGCCCGGCCAGCGCAACGCCCTCAAGTGGTACGGGAGCATTGCCTGGCTCTACCCGCTGGCCCGCCGGCTGGCCCCGAACTTCGTGTGCACCATGCAGGAAGTGGGCCGCGCCATGATAAAGGCGGCCGATTTTGGCTACTCCAAACCCGTGCTCGAAGTGCGCGACATTGTGGCGCTGGCCCGCGCCAAATCGGTAGAGAGCCCGACTCAGCCGGCGCAGTAAGCTGGCCCCGACCCGAACCGCCGTTCTTTGCGGCTACCTTATGCGTGAATCAATCAGGAAATTTCTCGTGACCACCGGCAGTATTCTCGGCACTTTGCTCGTGGCGGTGGTGGCTTTCACCAACCTCAGCCCGCAGCTGGGCGGCACACCCACCCGCTACGAAAAGGCGGCCTTCGCCAAATCGGGCCACTACAAAGACGGCGAATTTGTGAACCTGCTGCCCACCGAGGTGATGACGGGCGGCAGCACGGTGGGCGTGATGTGGCACTTCCTCTTCCACAAAGCCCCCAATGCCACGCCGCCCGGCCCCCTGCCCCAGCAGCCGCTCGATTCGCTGGCCATCACCCAGAAAACGCCCGAAATGGTGCGCGTGACGTGGTTCGGCCACTCGGCCAGCCTGCTCGAAATCGCGGGCCAGAACATTCTGCTCGACCCCATGCTGAGCGTGAAGATGGGGCCGGTGGGTTGGGCCACGCCCAAGCGCTACAATCCCAGCCTGGCCATCACGCCCGAGAAGCTGCCCTACATCGCCGCCGTGCTCATCTCGCACGACCACTACGACCACCTTGACTACGAAACCATCGATAAAATCAAGGACAAAGTAGCGCAGTTTTATGTGCCGCTGGGCATTGGCGCGCACCTGCACGCCTGGGGAGTGCCCCGCGCCCACATCACCGAAATGAATTGGGGCGACAGCGTGCACCTACCCAACCTGATGCTGTACTGCACGCCCAGCCGCCATTTTTCGGGCCGGGGCCTCACCAACCGCAACTCTACGCTGTGGTGCTCGTGGGTGATAAAAGGGGCCGCGAAGCGCGTATTCTATACTGGCGACGGGGGCTACGGGCCGCACTTCGCTGCCATCGGCCGGCAATTTGGCCCGTTCGATTTGGCGCTGGTGGAGTGCGGGCAGTACAACGCGGGCTGGGCCAACATCCACATGCAGCCCGAGCAGAGCGTGCAGGCCGCCCGCGACGTGCGCGCCGCCCTGATGCTGCCCGTGCACTGGGGCGCGTTCACCGAGGCCCTGCACCCCTGGAACGAGCCCGTGAAGCGCGCCACCGCCGAAGCCGCCCGCCTGGGCCAGCCCATCGTAACGCCGCAGCTGGGCCAGCCGGTTACGTTGGGCGCGGCCCTGCCCACCGCCCGCTGGTGGGAGTAGTTTGAACGAATAAAAGAACGTCATGCTGAGCTTGCCGAAGCATCTCTACCGCAGTAGTAATCCAATCGAAAGGGTTTACCATAGCAGTAAAGATGCTTCTCTACACTCTGCATGACGTTCTGAATTCAATAAAGAACATGCGCTACCTCCTGCTCAACAAGCCCTACGAAGTCCTCACCCAGTTCACCGACGAGCACGGGCGCGCCACGCTCAAGGATTTCGTGGCTGTGCCCGACGTGTACCCCGTGGGCCGGCTCGATTTCGACAGCGAGGGCCTGCTCCTGCTCACCGACGACAAGCAGCTCCAGCACCGCCTCAGCGACCCGAAGTTCAAGGTCCCGAAAACCTACTGGGCGCAGGTCGAAGGCGCAGTTTCGGGAGAAGCAGTGCAGCTGCTGCGGCGCGGCGTGCAGATAAAAGAAGGCTTCACCGCTCCCGGCGAGGCCCGCGAAATCCCCGAGCCGCCGCAGCTGTGGACGCGCAATCCGGGTATTCGCTACCGGGCCAGCATCCCCGCCAGCTGGCTGGAAATCACGATTTCGCAGGGCATGAACCGGCAGGTGCGCAAGATGTGCGCGGCCGTGGGCCTCCCCTGCCTGCGCCTGGTGCGCGCTGCTTTGGGCGAGCTCACCCTCGGCGAGCTGCAACCGGGCCAATGGCGCGACCTCACCCCGGCCGAAGTAGCGGCTCTGCGCCAACTATCGGGGGCTGCCCAGCGGTTCTAACGTCTCTTCTGTTGTTAATGAAACGCCGCCGGTTCCTCCTGCTTTTCCTCGCCGTGTTCGGCTTCCTGAACGCGGTGGCCTTTTTCCACGCCTGGCGCTTCACCCATTTCAGCCCCGAGCCCGGCCTGCACTCGCCCAACCCCGAGCAGCTCACGGGCCGCCAGAAACTCTGGCTGCTGCTCACCGGCATCCGCAACCCCAAACCGGCAGGCGGCCCGCGGCCCGCTTTTGCGGTCGAAACCGTCACCATTGCCAGCCCCAACGGCGCCCTTTCCGCCTGGTATGCGCGGCCCGATTCCGGCCGTTGCCGGGGCACGGTGGCGCTGTTTCATGGCTACACGCGCAGCAAAGCCAGCCTCAGCACCGAGGCCGGCTACTTCCGCCGCCTGGGCTACGCCGTGCTGCTCGTCGACCAGACCGGCAACGGCAATTCGGCCGGCTACCAAACCACTGTGGGCTACCGCGAGGCGTTCGACGTGGCCGCTGCCATGCGCTGGCTGAATGATTCCACCAACAAGTCGTCTGGCTCCCCCTCTCCGCGGGACTCTGCGCTTAAAGCAGATGCGGGGCCGGGGGGTGAGGTCATTCTCTACGGCGTGAGCATGGGGGCCGTGGCCATCATGCGCGCCGAGGCCGAGCTGGGCGTGCGCCCGACGGCCAACATTCTCGAATGCCCCTACGGCAACATGCGCCAGACGGCCTACAACCGCTTCGCCTCCATGCACGTGCCCGGCTTCCCAATGGCCGATTTGCTGGTGTTCTGGGGCGGCGTGCAGAACGGCTTCTGGGCCTTCGGCCTCGATGCTGAGCGCTATGCCCGCCAAATCCACACGCCCACTCTCCTGCTCTGGGGCACTGCCGACCCGCGCGTCACCCGTGCCGAAACCGATGCCATTTTCACCAACCTGGCCGGGCCGAAACGGCGCCACGACTTCCCCGGCGTGGGCCACGAGCAGTATTGGAAGCGCTACCCCGGCGAGTGGCAGCGGCAGATTGGGGCGTTTCTAAACCCGTGAGCTGGCTACGGCTAGTTGGCCGATTACTGTTTCGTAAAGCTTGCTGACCGACCACTCTTTAACATCCGAAACCTGCCCATCGCCAACCTCTATAATGACCGGCGAGCCATCCGCCGCGAATGCCACATCAATTGTGTAGAGCCAGCGGTTTTCCAACGCGGCCAGCACCGGCCGCAGGCTTTTCGGAAGCTCCTGCCCGGCCGCGCCAAAGGCTTGGTTCCGCACGGCAAAGAACCGCTGCTCCGGCTGCGGCGCTAGTTCGACGAACTCCCGAACAAACAATATTTCATCGGCTTGCAGGTGGTGATTTTGCCGCAGATTGGTGAAATCGGCCAAGGAAGTAATTACCGAATTGGAGCCGAATGATTTGCTCAAACCTTTCACGAAGCATTTGCCACTGCGGGTCAATAGCACCTCAATAGCTGCTGGTGCGGCCTCCACATTAATGAACTGGCTGGGTGGCGTGAATGCAGCAATTTGTTCGTACCACCCGCTGGCCTGGTGCGAAGCCAAGTACATAGCGAGTGGCACCAAGAGCGGCGTGAACTGTTCCAGCTGCTGATATTCCGCAGCCGTCAGCATCCAGCCTCGGTAGATACTGGGCCACTGCGGGTTGGGCCGGCCATATAGCTTTTGCTGCTCGGCATCGAAGAGAAAAACAGTATAGCCCAAGCGCTGAGCAGTTTCCATTTCCTCCTGCCACATGGGGTCGATGGAACGGTCGTAAGGTAAGCTGGGAAGGAGAATGTTCAGCATAATAGAGGAGGCTTGCGCACTCAAAGTAACGTCCGTTTCTCAGCCGGTTCCGCCCCCTTGTCAGAAAAACGCAAATCACTTCCAACCATTCCCGCCACCCAGTCGGAAAATTCCGCTCCCAGCTCCAAATCGGTGACAAACTGTCACCCAAACGGGGCTGGTACGTTGCTTGTAATCCCGGGGTAGCGGCTGAGAAGCTGTTTCCAACCTGACATATTCCACTCTTTTTAACCAACACACCCTTCTCATGGGCAAAATAATCGGCATTGACCTCGGCACCACCAACTCGTGCGTGGCCGTAATGGAAGGCAACGAACCCGTTGTCATCCCCAACAGCGAAGGCCGCCGCACCACCCCCAGCAT
>JALYUI010000427.1 GCA_030853845.1 Bacteroidota bacterium
GGCCGGGACGTATCGACTGACGACCGACTCCCTGGAAAACCTCCCTACCGGCTACCAGGCTTACCTGCATGATGCCACTGCCGGCACGTTCACGGACCTGGCGGCTACGCCCACCTTCTCCCTGGCCTTGCCAACGGGCACTGTGGTGGGAAGCCGCTACGCCGTGCTATTTACTACCCAGCCCCGGGTGCTGGGCACCGCGCCGCAGGTGCTGGCCAAGCTGGTAAGCCTGTACCCGAACCCTGCCCATGGCACCACCACTATGCTACTCCCCGCCGCTTTGCGCCAGGGCCAATCCATAGCGGTGGAAGTGTGCGATGCACTGGGCAGGGTGCTACTGACGCGCACCCTGCCGACTCAGGCCGTTCCCGGAGTCGAACTGCCCGTCGCGTCGCTCGCTCCGGGCGTTTATGTAGTGCGGGCGCACACGCCGGTTGGTATCGTCAGCCGTCGGCTGGTTATTCAGTAATGCCCAATTGTTGATGATTTCATTGCCGCTCAAAACGCTTTTTACGCTTCAATAATAAGCAGTTGATTTTAACCATAGCTGCTGAATAGCGGCTGACAGAAACAGCCCCAAACCGTGCGAAAAGTTACAGCGTAGCTTGCATGGATTAAGAGTTGCCCAAGCCGGTAACTATTCGCATTGGCGGCCATACGCAGATTTCTAAATCTTCATTTATATGTCAGATACCCGCGCGCAGGTGCAGGATTATTACGGCACCCAGCTGCAAACCAGCCAGGACCTGCTCACCAACGCCTGCTGCACCGATGATGTGCCGCTGGCCCACCGCCGCATTCTGGCCCAGCTGGAATCGGAAGTGCTGGAGAAATACTACGGCTGCGGCGTGTGTATCCCCGAGGCCATCGAGGGTCTGACGGTGCTCGACCTGGGCTCGGGCTCGGGCCGCGATGCCTACCTGCTTTCGAAGCTGGTGGGGGAGCACGGCCACGTCATCGGCGTGGACATGACCGAGGAGCAGCTGGCCGTGGCTAACCGCCACATCGGCGCACATACCGAGAAGTTCGGCTACGCGAAGCCCAACGTGGAGTTCCGCCACGGCTACATCGAAGACCTGCAAACCGCCGGCATTGCCGACAACAGCGTGGATTTGGTGGTGAGCAACTGCGTGCTCAACCTGAGCACCGATAAGGAAGCCACCTACCGCGAGATTTTCCGGGTGCTGAAGCCCGGCGGCGAGCTGTTCATCGCCGACGTATTTGCCGACCGCCGCGTGCCCGAAACCCTGCGCCAGGACCCCGTGCTGTATGGCGAGTGCCTGAGCGGCGCGCTTTACACCGAGGATTTCCGGCGCCTGCTGCTGCGCCTGGGCATCAACGACTACCGCCTGATGAGCCGCCGCCGCCTCACCATCAACAACCCCGAAATCGAAGCCAAGGTTGGCAACATCGGCTTCTACTCGCTCACGGTGCGCGCCTTCAAGCTCGAAATCGAGGACAAGTGCGAAGACCACGGCCAGGTGGCCACCTACCTGGGTACCATGCCTGGCCAGCCCCATCAGTTCGTGCTCGACGACCACCATACCTTCGAAACCGGCCGCCCCATGCTGGTCTGCGGCAACACTGCCGCCATGGTGGCTGATACCCGCTTCGGCGAGCATTTCCGCGTGCTGGGCGATACCAGCCAGCATTTCGGCTTGTTCGCCTGCGGCCCCTCGCCGGTGGCATTAGCCGCGGGCGAAGCCGTGAGCGGCAGCTGCTGCTAGCAGCTCACCCCCTGACCCCCTCACCTTGGGGAGCAGAGCATAGGAAATGCGGAGATTTGAAACAAAAAGAGGCTGACGCATTGCATCAGCCTCTTTTTGTTGGTTTGAAAACTGTTAGGAGCATATCCGGTGTCCCCTCTTTGCGCGAGAGGGAGTCAGGGGGTGATGTCGCGCCCGCGCAGCTTGCTTAGCATTGCTACCGCCTCGGGCGCGGTGCCCGTTAGCAGCACGCCGGCCGCGTATAGCACCGTGAGCACGCCGCCGCGCATGATGAGCGTGAGCCAGGCGTTGCCGGTGTCGGGCAGCACCCAGGCCACAAACCCCGCCAGGGCCGCCACCGCCAGAATGCGCGCAATGCGGCCGTCGAAAGGCTGCATGCCGTAGCTGCGCCACACAAACCAGGTGCGGGCCGTGTTGATGCTGACCAGCGCCAGGCAGTAGGCCAGGGCCGCGCCAGCCAGCGCCAGGCGCGGAATCAGCAGCCAGTTGAGCACGACCACGGCGGCGGCCAGGCAGACGTTGAACACCAGGTCGAACCGGTAGCGGGGTGAAGTGGCTACGATGATGCCGTTCACGCCCGTAATGCCGTCGAACAATCGGCCGGCCAGCAGCAATAGCACCGCCCCGGTGCCGGCCGCGTATTCGGGCCGGTGAATGAGGCCGTAGATGAAGGGCAGGTTCAGGCCGATGCCCAGGGCCAGGTAGCAGCCCAGCAGCGTGTTGATGCGGGTGCTGCGCCGGTAGAAGTCGGCCATTTTGGCCATGTTTTCTTCTTTCCAGTATTCGGCAATCAGCGAAAAAGCCGTTTTGTAGAGTGCCCGGAAGGGCAGCACTAAGGCCGTGCTCACATTGGTGGCAATGAGGTAGATGCCGGCCGCCGCGAGGCTCACCTTGGTGCCCACCATCAGGCTGTCGATGTTGAGTAGCACGGTACCCGAAATGTTGCTCAGCAGCACAAAAGCCCCGAAACCCAGCATCTCGCGCAAGGGCTTGATGCGCAGCGCTTCCCGCGTGGGCCGCAGGTGCAGTTCCCCGATGGCCGCCAGGTAGATAGCCAGCAGCACCGCCACCACCGCGTAGGCCCCCACGTAGGCCAGCACGAAGCCGTGGAAGCTGATAACGCCCTGGCTATAAGCAATGGCTGCTCCCACCAGCATCAGCCGCAACAGAATTTCCTGGCAAAACGAGGAAAAGGACGTGTGGTAGAGCGAGCGCAGGTAAGCATCCTGCAAGGAGCCCAGCATGATGCAGCCCGCCAGCGCAATGGCCGCCAAATAGTGCGGCGAGAGTAGGGCGGCATCGCTCTTGGCGTACCATTGCAGCAGCAGCGGCTTGGCAAACAGCATGGCCAGCGCCACCACCACGAAGCCCAGCAGCGGCGGCCCCAGCAGCAGCGGAAAGAAGCCCGCGTGGTTGCGCCCCTGATTCCGGAAAAAAGGGAAATACCGGATGCCCACGTTGGCAAACCCGAACGAGGCCACCTGCGCCCCGATGGTGGCCATCGGCAGCAATACGCTGGCCGTGAGGCCAATCTGGGCCGGCGAAAGCAGCCGGGGCAGTACCAGGATGGTGTTGGCAAACCCAATGACCAGGCCGAGGTAGGAAATCAGGGTGTTGCGGATGCCCTGGCGCTGAACGATGCCCAAACGGTGAATGCGTAAATGAATGAATGAGCGAACCCCTGACCGAATTCGGACACTGACGAAACCAGTGCCCGATGGAAACCAAAAGAAACCTCAGCTGCTAGCGTAGCCTGCCGAGCCAGGCTCAAAGTTCGGCCAGAATCTGCTCTCCGGTGAGAAAGGCCGCCCCGCTGGCTTGCAGGCAGTTCATTATTTCGGCAAACTGGCGCGGGCCGGTGACGCTGTTGGCAGGGTCGAAATGGTCGTTGTGCCAGAGCAGGGTGAAAATACCACCGAACTTCTCCACCTCGGCCAGCATCGGTTTCAGTGCCGGCATAATTTCCGGTGCCCTGATTTGCAGATAGTTGGGATGGTGCAGGGTGGCATCCATCAGATTGAGCGGGATTTCCAGAAACTCATGCGCCTTACCAGCAGCAAAGTTGAATGGATAAAAGGGGTGGCAGTACGAGTTGCGAAACCCGAAATGCTCGGCAAAGCCCAAGGTGGAATCGTAGTACAGACCCGTTTCAACCGCCGCTTCGAGCAGCGCGGACGTCTGGCGCGGCTCCCAGCGCAGGTAATGGAAGCGGTTGCCGCTGGCGGGCAGGCTTAAGCGGGTTTCCTTCTCAGCCAAAAATGAGGATAAATGGGTAGCCGTGCCGATGCTGGCGTGCAGCCCGATTTCGAAGCCCTGCTGCCGGAGCTGTCGCAGCCGCTGCCGGAGCTGCGGGGTAAGGCGGTAGTCGGCGTTGCGCGTGCCTTCAAAGCCGCGTCGGTGCTCGGGCAGGATGAAAAACGTGGAGCGCGCGCCGTAGGCCGCCACGGTAGCTGCCACAGCCTCCAGGTTGTCCCAGGCGTCGGGCCGCGTCAGCCGCTGCCATAGGCGCTGGCCGAAGCGCAGGAGGTGGCCGGCGCGCAGGTCGGCCTTGGCCGTGGCTTTCCAGGCGCTGCGCAGGGTGTCGATGTCGTGGGTAATTAAGGCGGCGAAAGATGCTCCGCCGGCCCAGGTGCGCGGCCGGAGCTGCTGGCCGGTTACGTGCTCCACGGCCGTTTTCAGCACGTCGAAGTAGTAGTTCACCACCGGTAGCGCCACGAAGCCGTACTGCTGCTGCACGCTGGCAGCGTAAGGGAAACGGCCGTGCTGGTCGCGGGTATCAGAGAAATATTCCTGCCAGCCACTAAGCAGGAAGAAGGCGGCCGAAATCAGGTCGGCGTTGATGCGCGCCCGGCCCGGCAGCAACTCCAGCAGCGGCGTGGCGGGGTGGAAGTCGAAGAAAAACGGCACCCGCTGGCCGGCCCATTCGCGGTAGTTGGGAGCGGGCGGATAGGGCTGTTGAGCCTGGAAAAACCCGCCCGCTGCATCGGCTATCTCAACGAATCGATGGCAGTTGGGGTAGCCAATCAGATTCTCGGGTACCGCCTCATAAGCCAGCGCAAAATGGCGCAGCACGTAGCCCAGCCGCATATCGGCCGAAACCGGGATGGCATTGACCGGCGGCAGCGCAAATGAAGAAGCGGCAGTTGACATTAAACCAAATATAGTCGAAGGTCAGGTAGTTGGGCCTATTTCATTCAGCCAGTCATTTAAGAAGCTGGCCGTGCGCTCGCGGCTGCGGCCTTCGTCGGGAGTGCCCAGGGTGGCATTGTAGTAGGCGGCGCGGCGGTACAGGTCGGCGGGCTTGTGAGCGGCCAGTCGGCGCAGCTCGGCGGCCAGCGCGGCGGGTGAGTCGGCCCGGTCTACCAGGCCGCGGGCGGCGTAGCCGTAATAGTCGTCGGTGAGCGGATTGGCGGCGAAGCGGTAGTAGATGCTGGCCACGTTCAGCAGGGTGGCTTCGAGGTGGGTGGAAGTGTCGGCGGCCACCAGCGCATCCTGATTAAGCAGAAAGTCGAACACGTTTTCCTCCCGCGCGTCCGACCAACGCAGGTCCGGCAGCCGCTGCCGCAGTGGCCCGAAGTCGCGGCCGTCGCTGGGGTGGGGGCGCAGGGTAAACACCAGCTCCGGTAGCTCCCGAATCAGGTAAACGAGCGTATTGGTGAGGGCGGGCAGGGGGTCGTGAATATTGCAGGCCAGGCCCACCCGGCGCACGGCCGGGGCCGAGTTGCGGCGGCCCAGGTAGGCGTCGGCCTTGGGCATGCCCACCAGCTCGACCTGGCCCGCGATGGGGCCGCACTGCCGGTACTTGTCGAGCGCATCCTGACCTTCGAGCAGGCTCAAATCGAAGCTCAGGGGCGGGAAGTTGGTGCTCACACTGGCGTGCTGCACGTAGGCCGTGGGTACGCCCTCGGTCCGGCAGGCCAGCAGCAGCGAGCGGGTATCATCGTTGTGGTCGTTGGAAAACACCACGGCGCGCGGTCGGTAGTGGCGCAAAGCCCGCCGGTACACCTCGTAGTAGCCGATGGCGTAGAAAACGAAGTCGAAAAACCGCAGCGCCCGTGGCCCCACCAGCCGCCACAGCCCCCACAGCGCCCCCGGAAACTGCCAGTAATACAGTAGCTTGCGCCGTAGCGAGAGCCGGTTCACTGTTGCGTTGTAGCGCCCGATGTTCTTGGCCTGTCCCGCCACCAGCACCGCATCGGCCCGCGCCTCGGCCAGGAACGCCAGCGCGTCGTAGTTGTTAGCGCTCACCACATAGAGCCACACTTTGCCGCGCAGGTCGGTCCGATTATTTATCGGCTGGAAAATATTGCCCACCAATCGCAGCCCCGTGTAGCCCGCCACCCGCGCCAGCCGCTTCAGCGGGTTGGCGGGCGAAATAGCCGCCAGCGCCGCCGGGCTCAGGGCCGCGAAAATATCGCTGAAGCGCAGCTGGAGAATGTCGCGCAGGCGCGTGGTCCGGGTAGGAGGGTAGGCGCGTCTGGGGGTAGGAGTTTCGTTAGGGAAAGCAGGTTGAGAATTTACTGTCATTAGTCAGGAACCAGAAATCTCAGCTAAAAGGAGTTCTCTCACTCTATCTGCGTGCGTTTGCGAAATCAATAGGTACTAATTTAGAATAGTTGGCGGTAGTCAAAAAAGGATGAGCAGGATAAATGCGTTAATGGTTCAAACGCAACGCTACGGCGCCAAATGTAATAGTTCGCATTCTCGGCGCAATAGCTTCAAAAAAGGTATGCCCTCTTTCAATGTAAGGTGTGAAGGCATCAAGCCTGGTTAGTGCCCGCCGCTTCAGGGTCGTGCACTACGCTTAAGTTGAAAAGTTCTGGGAGTTGAGCACCACTCGGCGCGACCTTGTTCGCTTGAAGAGCTTGATGCAAACCAGCTTGGCCAGTCAAATCGGAAAAAAGATAATAAACAAAGCGAATATAAATTAGAATATACTACTAATTTTTATTAACGCAGTTAATAAAAATAAGTGAATTATAATGTTTGAATGTGATATAAGGGAGAATGTAATTGCAAGGTCCGCTAATGTAATGCCAAGCCCCTATCAGCAACTATCGTGGTTTTTTGCTGCTTCAGTTTCTCCATGCGGCAGGCCACGACGCTGGGTCCGGGTTGGGCGTATCCGGCGGCGCTGGTAAAGCTGGCGGGGCAATAAGCGGCGGTCTGGCGGAACTGCGCCAGTGAGAGGGTAGGGCGGCAGCCGCCGGTGGCCACTGGTGCAACGTTCAGTGGCGGGAGAAGTCTCTGCCCGGCCTGGGAGATAGTGCCCGGGCTTCTCACCTTTCCCCTTTTTACATGGTACGCATCCTGATTCTTTGCCTGACGCTGCTGGCCGCCGGCCCCGCTTTTGCCATCCGGCCCGTGGCCAAATGGTGGGCCAAACCCGACACCCTGGGCCTGAAATACCGGCAGCTGGAAATAACCACGGCCGACCACGTGAAGCTGGTGGCCTGGCTGATTGAAGCCGATGCCAAAGCCACCGACCAGCATACCACGGTGGTGGTGGCCGGGGGCGATGCATACAACATGTCCAGCAACATCTACACGGCCCGGGCGCTGGCCACCGCGGGCTACCGCTCGCTGCTGTTCGACTACCGGGGCTTCGGCCACAGCCAGGCCTTTGCCATCGACCAGCAGCGGCTGTACTACGAAGAATTTGCCCTCGACCTGCGCGCCGCGCTGGCCCAGGCGCGGCAGTTGGACCCCCGCGACCGGGTGGGCATCCTGGGCTTGTCGATGGGGGCCCTGGTTGGGTCGGAAGTGGCGGCCCGCGCCCACCCCGATTTTCTGATTACCGAAGGCTACCCCGGCAACCTGCCGGGCATCGTGGCTTACCAGCAGGTGGCCAACAACAAAACCGTGACCCTGCCCGCCGAGGCCGCCGCCTATCCGGCCGTGGCCGCCCGGGTGCGCTGCCCCTGGCTGCTCATCGCCGGCACCCAGGATAAGAATACGCCCCTGGCCGACTCGGCGGCCGTGGTGCAGGCGGCGCGTCGGCGGCAGCAGCGGCAACTGCTGGCTGTGGACTGTGGCCACCTGGGAGCGCAGGAAAAGCTGACCGAAGCGTTTTTCGCGGAAGGGTACGTGCGCGCCATCAGCCGCTTTCTGGCGGGCGGCAAAGGGTAGTAAACCGCTACCAAGACGCCAGATAAAGCATTCCGTTTGGAATACTTCTGCTTTCTAAACAGCTCCAGGAGCAAAAGCGCCCCGTCAGTAGCTGACGGGGCGCTTTTCATTAGCTGGTAATCGAGAAAATGACATCGGCCGGGATGTGCAGCCGCGTGGAGAGCCGGCGGGCAAAATCCATATTCAGCTCCCGCTTGCCCTTCATGAGCTCGGATAAGCGGGGTTCGGA
>JALYUI010000437.1 GCA_030853845.1 Bacteroidota bacterium
GCAGCAGGCTGTCGAGGGGCAGGCGGCCGGCCCGCCGCGCCACCAGCCGGTAGCGGAACAGCTTGCGCCCACCGCCCGGCGCGGGTTCCTCGCGGGCCTCGGGACCATATACGTCGAGGTCGGCGCGGGGCGCAAGGGTAGGGGCCAGCACGGCGGCCAGGTTGCCCTGCCCCTGCACCCCAAACGCCAGCGTGAACGACTCACCCACCCGGGGGTGCGGGCTGCTCAGGGCCTCTACTTTGCGAAAGCTGCCCACCGCCACCGGCCCGGCCCCGGTGGCCGGCAGCGGCAGCACCGCCACCGTGAGGCCCGGCGAGAGGTAGGTTTTGTAGCCGGCCAGGCGGTTGTCCTGGCCCGCTTCGGGCTTCTTCAGCAGCTTGAACTTCACCATCGTCAGGGCCAGGGGCGGGAAGTGCAGGGGTTGGGCCGTGAGAGGGTAGTAGAGGTTTTCGGCCAGCCGGAAGCGCAGGTACTTTTCGCCCAGGTGGCGCACGGTGTCGGGCGTCACGCTGGGCTCGGGGCCGGGCTCCTGCCAGGCGGTGGGCTGGTGCAGCTCGTGCAGCAGCGGCGGCAGCTGGTCGTCGAAATCGTGGAAAGCCAGCAGACCCTGGTCTTCTGGCTTGAGGTAGAAATATAGCCCCACGCGCACCCCCTGGCCCTGGTACACCCGTGGCCGGTCGGCCAGCACGGCCAGAAAGGCGTGGTCGGGCACGTCCTGGTACAGCGCCGGCTTGGGCTTGCCGAACATCTTGTCGAGGTCGGCCTGCGCCTGGAGCGCGGCGGTGGGGTCGGCGGGCTTGGTGAGGGTGCCGGGGTTGGCCGGCGGGGCTGGCCCCACGTGCACGGTGGTGGCCGGGCCGCGCAGCACCACCCCGTTCACCGTCAGCTGAAACGGCTTGAGGGCTAGGTCGCCCTCGCCGTAGGGCACGTACTTCTGGGTGATGGTGAGGTCGCTGAAGCGGCGACCCTGCACAATGCGCGTGGTGGTGGTGGTGGTGCGGCCGTTTTTTTTGAAGCCGTCGAGCTCCGGAAAATCCGAATACTTCTCCAACTGCCCGCCGCGCAGGCGAAAGGCAATGGTGTAGGTGCCCGTTACGGGTAGGGTGGTGGGGCCGGGCAGCAGCGCTACGTCGGCGGGCCGGGTGGGCGAAGCCGGGGTGCCGGGCTGCTGCGCCAGCCCGGCCCGCGGCCCGCGCAGCACGAGTAGTATTGCCAGCATCGCCCAAAGTCGTCCCATAGTTCGTGGCCGGTTTGCGGCGCTTAAAAGTAGCGCCAAACGCTCAAATCAACTTTCGGCCGGGGCTTAGGCGGCATTCGCCACCACGGTTCAGCTCTCGCAGAAGGAAAAATACGGGCAATTTGAATCCTTTTGATAGCTGGTTGCCGTATCTGCTCCCAAATCCCCCGCAAGTTTGGATTACCCCCTGAAAAGACGGCCCTCCCAGGTCGGGCGGTACCCTGTTGTCTTCAAGCATATCATTCCCATTCCTCACCTAAAATTAACCACGCTCATGTCTAATAACCTTCAGCCTCAGGGGACCGACGATACCTCGTTTGCCCAACCGCTGTTCACGCCTATCAAGCGCCGTTCGTTCTTCATGTATGCCGGTGCTACGGCCGGGGCTACGGCTCTGGTGCTGGCCGGCTGCTCCAAAGACGACAATACTCCTGCCACCCCCGGAGCTATCAGCCTGGGCTCGGGTGATGTAGGCGTACTGAACTACGCTTATGCCCTGGAGCAACTCGAAGCGGCTTTTTATGCCAAGGTCGTGGCTTCGCCTGCTACTGACTTTCAGGCCGGCGAGCTGGCCTACTTCACCGAAGTAGCTGCTCACGAAGCTATCCACCGCGACTTCTTTAAGGCGGCCATCAACCGTGATGCCCCCGGCAAGCTGCTGCAAAACCTGACCCCGAATTTTACGACCATCGACTTCACCAAGCGCGCAAGTGTACTTGGTACGGCTAAGGTGTTTGAAGACCTCGGCGTAGCTGCTTATAACGGAGCCGGCAAGCTCATCAAGACGGCTGCTTATCTTGTTATCGCGGGCCAGATTGTTTCGGTGGAAGCCCGTCATGCTGCTTACATCCGCGATTTGCTCGATACCACCGGCAAATCATTTGCCGGCGACGACCAGGTTGACCCGGTCACCGGTCTCGACAAAGCCATGATGCCGGTTGATGTAATCGCCGCCGCTCAAGCCTTTGTTACGGAGAAGCTGGACGCCAGCACCGTTGGTAAGTAACATTCCCCTCCTTCACTCGTAATCAACTTTTGTTATGGATTTCTTCAAAATCATTGACCAGCTTTCGGAGGTGGATGCCGACGTACTTGGTCGTTTCGACTCGCGCCGCGCCGTGTTCAGTTCGCTGGGTACCGCAGCCAAGCGTTCGGCCCTGGCTGCCACTCCCTTATTCTTAGGGGCGCTGTTCCAGAAAGCCTACGCCGGCACTACTGCCACTCCAGTTGAAGTGCTGAACTATGCCCTGGCCCTCGAATTGTTCGAGCAGGACTTCTACAAGAAGGTGCAGAACTCGACTCAGTATGCTGGGGCTACGGCCGCCGAGAAAGCAGCTATCGACCAAATTAAAAAGCACGAAGACTCCCACGTTACCCTCCTGCGCGGTGCTATCACGGGTAGCGGCGGCACGCCGGTAACGGGTGTCACCTTTAAGGCGGCGGTATTCGCTACGCTTACCTCCTTCAAAACCGGGGCAGCAGCTTCTACGCAGCTCGGCATTGCCCAGCTGCTGGAAGACACCGGTGTACGCGCCTACAAAGGCCGTGCTGGTGAGCTGCTCGGCACCGACCTGCTCACCGTGGCCCTGCAAATCCACTCAGTGGAAGCCCGTCACGCCTCGAAAATCCGCACCATGCGCGGCCAGCGCGCTTGGGTGAACCCCGCCGATGACCTGGCCGCCCACCCAGTGTACACCAGCGGCGTGACAGCCGGCTCGAACCCCAGCCAGTTTGGCCTTGTGGTTCCTCCTTATGATACCACCAAACCAAGTCCAGTCGAGAACAATACGACGCAATCAGGCGTGCCTATTACGACGGGCCTGGGTACCACGTACACGGCCAGTGATGCTGCCGCCGCCTTCGACGAGTATATACAGGTTGCGGAAGTGCTCGACAATTCGCGTGCCGGTGGCCTGATTGGTGCCTAATTGCGAGAGTGGCCTTCCCGGAAGTGCCTGATAAAAAGCTGCGTGCGACGACGGTAAAGGTAATTGCCCGCCCCTACGTCACACCCTCCTAAGCCATAAGATATGATTACTTAAGAGGGCTGACCATAAGGTCAGCCTTTTTTTGTTGGGTGGGGCACCTGCTACCTCATTTACAGCTGTTGCGCTTATCTCTGCGATAGAGCAGGTAGTTTTGCAGACCCGTAGCGCAACCCAACGGCCCGCCCTCGTACTCTCCTGAGTGGGGTCGGCCGGCTCCTGTTTTTAATTTTACATTCCGCAATGCCTGTTTCTCCCGCCGCTCACGATGCCCTGAGCACCCAGCCACCGCTGTACACGCCCATTAAGCGCCGTTCGTTCTTCATGTATGCCGGGGCTACGGCCGGGGCTACGGCCCTGGTGCTGGCCGGCTGCTCCAAAGACAACTCCAGCGCTACCCCCAGCAACACGGTTGGCCTGGGGGCCGGCGATGTGGGCGTGCTGAACTACGCTTATGCGCTGGAACAGCTCGAAGCGGCTTTTTACGCCCAGGTGGTAGCCACGCCTGCGGCCGATTTCACGCCCACGCAGTTCCTCTACTTTCAGGAAGTAGCCAAGCACGAGGCCCTGCACCGTGACTTCCTGAAAGCCGCCATCACCCGCGCCGCGCCGGGCCAGCTTATCGGCGACCTGACGCCGGTTTTCACTGCCATCGACTTCACCAAGGCTTCGTCGGTGCTGGGCGCGGCCCAAACCTTTGAGGACCTCGGCGTATCGGCCTATAACGGGGCCGGCAAGTTCCTCAAAAATGCCGCCTACCTGGTGGTGGCCGGCCAGATTGCATCAGTGGAGGCCCGCCACGCCGCCATCATCCGCGACTTCGTGGCGATGGGCACCTTCTCCGACACTGCCGACAGCAACGGCCTCGACCTCTCGCGCACGCCCGCCGAAGTGCTGCCCCTGGTGCAGCCCTTCGTAGCCCAAACCCTCGACGGCAGCCTGGTAGGCCAATAATTTCCCACTACTTCAACGTTGCTTCCTCATGGATTTCTTTAAGATTATCGACCAGCTCGCCGAAGTAGATGCGGACCTGCTGGGCCGCTTCGATTCGCGCCGGGCGGTTTTCAATTCCCTCGGCACCATCGCCAAACGCACGGCAATGGCCGCCACGCCCGTATTTCTCGGCTCATTGTTCAGCAAGGCCTACGCTGGCGAAACCGGTATCAAGTCCACAGCCATCGACCTGCTGAACTATGCCCTGACTCTGGAGCTGCTCGAAGCCGATTTCTACGCCCAGATGATTACCGCCGGACAGATTCCGGCCGGCACGCCGGCGGTAGCCGCCATCCAGAAAATCAAAGCCCACGAAGACCAGCACGTGGCGCTGCTTGGCCTGACCATCCGTAACCTGGTCGGTACGCCGGTGAGTGGGGTGCGCTTCAATCCGACGGCAGTTGCGAATTTTACGACCGACTACGATACGCAGCTACTGGTGGCCCAGGTGCTGGAAGACACCGGGGTGCGCGCCTACAAAGGCCGCGCCCGCGAGCTCATTGGCACCGACCTGCTCACCACGGCTCTGCGCATTCATTCGATGGAGGCCCGCCACGCCGCCCACGTGCGCTACATGCGGGCGTTGCGCGCTGCCCCGGGCACGACCATTCGGCCCTGGATTCCGGCTTCCGATTCAGCCCTGCCGGCTCCTGCCGGCCCGGCCTACACCAACGGCACCACCGGCACCGTGCCCACCACCTTCACCTTCGGGGGCGGCTCCTTCTCCATTCCGGCCTACGATAATGCCAAGCCCAGCCCCCGCGAAGACAATACCATGCAGGGCGCTACGGCTACTGCCGTGGCGGTTGACACGACCACGGCCTTGGGCAACCAGTACACCGCCGAGCAGGCCGCGGCCGCGTTCGACGAGTATCTGCAGGCGGCCGAAGTGCTCGATGCTTCGCGCGCCGGCGGCCTGGTGATGTAATTGCTGCGCCCGGAAGCCGGATTCTTCGGGATTGCCGTGCAAAACAAAGCCGGCTCCGCTGCTGCGGGGCCGGCTTTGTTTTGGGGGCAGTTGCAACCATTGCAAGGGTAGCGAGTACCTTTGCAGTGGCCGGAGGCCCGGCAGGCCGGGTGCTTTTATTGGCCCGACGATTCAATTGCATGTCTGAACATTCTCCAATATCCGCCTGGCGGGACCAGCCGCTGGCCCGGCGCGGGTTTTTACGGGTGACGGCGGCTTCGGCCGCAACCGTGGCCCTGATAACCGCCGGTTGCAGCACCAATATCCCCACGCCGGTTGCTCCGGACCCCTTCCTGCTGATGCTGCCCACCCAGGATAATGGCCTGCTGTACTACGTGTACCTGCTGGCCGTTGCCAAGACGGCCCTCTATCAGAAGGTGGTTGATGCGCCCGCGGCGGACCTGACGGCAACTGACCGCGAGCTGCTGGCTCGTATGCGCGACCACGAAGTGATTTACCGCGAGCTATGGCGCTACCTCATCAACCCGGACCGGACCCAAGTGCTGTTCCCAACCGACTTTGCGGTTAATC
>JALYUI010000469.1 GCA_030853845.1 Bacteroidota bacterium
CGGGCAGCAGACTGGTCAAGGCCAAAAACTGCGTTGGCCGCTCGCGTAGGGCCAGATAATTCATCCCCCAAAGTACGGCCCTGCCCCTCGCGGCAGTATACCTAACTTTACCGCATCAGTATTATTATATAGTTGCCGGCTTCAACGCTTATTCATGCGCAAAAAAACAGATTCTGTAGCTTGAAATAGCGGGCAGATGCCTGCCAATCCGTACCTTGCGACGTGGTATGCCCGGGTAATTAATTAATTATTTCCGTGGCAAACGTTTCCGCAATTGCCCGGCCTGAACTTCCGCTCCCCGTTTAGTCTTATCATTTCAATCCATTTCACTTCCCACCCTCCCCAGCCCATGCAAACATTTCGACACTTAACCGGCCTGCTGCTAACCCTGCTGGTCTGGACGGCCCAGGCTCAGGTGGTTACTACCCAGCCGGTTTTCTTTTCGGAGAATACCCCGGTTACCATCACCTACGACGCCACGCAGGGCAATGCCGCGCTGGCCAGCTTCACGGGCGACGTGTATATCTGGACCGGTACCGTAACCAACCTAAGCGCCAACAACACCACCTGGCGCAACGTGAAAAGCCCCAACTTCGGCCAGGCCGACCCGGCGGCCCTGATGACGCGCGACGCTACCAACTCCAACCTCTACCGCATCACCTTCACGCCCCGTACCTACTACCCGGTGCCGGCCAACGAAACCATTCTGCGGCTGGGCATGATTTTCAAGAACGCCAGTGGCTCGGTGGTGGGCCGGGCGGCCGGCGGCGGCGACATCTTTGTTGATGTATACCAGGGTGGGCCGGCCGTCCATATCACCACGCCCGCGCACTCGGCCAATCCGCAGTTCGTGGCTCCCAACGTGGCAATTCCCATCGCCGGCGAAAGCGCCCAGGCCACCAGCCTCAACCTCACCTTCAATGGTACGTCGGTGGCTACGGCAGCCAGCGCTACCTCCATCAGCGGTAGCGTGACGCCCACGCAGCCCGGGCGCAACGTGGTGAAGCTGACGGCCGGCACTGGTGCGGCGGCCGTGTCCGACTCTATCATATTCGTAGTGCGGCCCACCGTGACGGTGGCGGCCCTGCCGGCCGGTGCGCACGAGGGCGTGACCTACCTGCCCGGCGGCACGTCGGTTATTCTGGCCCTCACGGCCCCCGGCAAGCAGTTTGTGTACGCCGTGGGCGAGTTCAACAACTTCCAGACCACCAGCGCGGGCTTCATGAACCAGACGGCCGACGGCAAAATCTGGTGGGTGCAGCTCAACGGTCTCACTCCCGGCCAGGAGTACGCCTACCAGTACCTGATTGACGGCAGCCTGCGCGTAGCCGACCCCTACACCGAAAAGGTGCTCGACCCCAACAACGACCAGTACATCCCGGCCGCCACTTACCCCGGCCTGCGCTACCCCACGGGTCAGACGGGCATCATGTCGACCCTGCAAACCAACCAGGCGGCTTACCAATGGCAAACCACCAGCTTTGTGCCCCCGGCCAAGAAAGACCTGGTGGTGTACGAGCTGCATGTGCGCGACTTCGTGGCCACTCACAACTACCAGACCCTGCGCGACACCCTGCGCTACATTCAGCGCCTGGGCATCAATTGCATTGAGCTAATGCCGGTGAACGAGTTTGAGGGCAACGACAGCTGGGGCTACAACCCGAGCTTCTACTTTGCCCCCGACAAGTATTACGGCACCAAAAACGCCCTCAAGGCCCTCGTTGATGAAGCCCACCGCCGGGGCATGGCCGTGGTGCTCGACATGGTGCTCAACCACTCCTGTGGCCAGAGCCCGATGGTGCAGATGTACTCCGACGGCGGCGGCCCCACCCTCGACAACCCCTGGTTCAACCGCGTGGCCACCCACCCTTTCAACGTTTGCAACGACTTCAACCACGAAAGCGCTTACACCAAAGCATTCGCTAAAAACGTGATGGATTTCTGGGTGAACGAGTACCGCGTCGACGGCTACCGCTTCGACCTGAGCAAGGGCTTTACGCAGGTGAACTCGGGGGGCAACGTGAGCCAGTGGGGCAACTACGACCAGTCGCGCATCAACATCTGGATGGACTACTACAACCACATGCAGGCCAACAAGGCCGGCACCTACGTCATCCTGGAGCACTTCGCCGATAACAGCGAAGAAACCGTGCTGGCCAACGCCGGCATGATGCTCTGGGGCAACATGAACTATAACTACGACCAGGCCGGCCAGGGCCGTGCCGGAAACTCCGATTTCACCTATGGCTACTATGGCGCGCGCGGTTGGCAGCAGCCCGGCCTGGTAACCTACATGGAAAGCCATGACGAGCAGCGCCTGATGTATGATGCCCTGACCAGCGGCCTCAACAATGGCAATGGCTACGACGTGAAAAACCTGCCCACCGCCCTCGCCCGCATGGAAATGAATGCCGCCTTCTTCTTCCCAATTCCCGGCCCGAAAATGGTGTGGCAGTTCGGCGAGCTGGGCTACGACATCGACATCAACCAGAACGGCCGTACTGGCGCCAAGCCCATCCTGTGGAACTACCTGCA
>JALYUI010000472.1 GCA_030853845.1 Bacteroidota bacterium
CGGCGGGCAGCAGACTGGTCAAGGCCAAAAACTGCGTTGGCCGCTCGCGTAGGGCCAGATAATTCATCCCCCAAAGTACGGCCCTGCCCCTCGCGGCAGTATACCTAACTTTACCGCATCAGTATTAGTGACTGATTGTTTTGCCCTGTTCGCTGCTGGGATTGGGGACAACCTGTACCGTGCCGATAAAGAATAGGGGTACTGTGAACGAGACGTTTACGGCTTGGCCAGCTTTTTTGCCGGGCACAAACTGCGGCAGCTGCCGAATGGCGGCCAGCACGGCATCGTCGTAGGGGGCACTGAGCCCTTTTACAATTTTAGCCGCTTGGACTTCACCCTTATCGGTCACGATGAAGGAAGCAAATACGCGGCCCGTGCGCTGTTCGGCCGCAGGCACTTTGGGGTAAACCAGGTGCTGCTGAATGTTGCGGACAATAGCTTCTGGTCCGCCACCGCCCGGCAGCTCGGGCATCTGCTCAACATACTCGTAGACTACCGGCGGCGGGGGCAATACCGTGGTTTCAGAGCCATTGCGGACGGCCAGCCGGTTCTGGCCGTCAATTTTTACTAACTCGATTTTTTCGGTAGGAGTAGCCGGCGGCGCGGCTTTCTCGCAGGCTACGGCAATGAGCAGCACGCCCAGCAGAGGCAGCGCGAGCCACTGTTTCCAGCGGTGGATAGGATTGATTTTCTGTATCATGGCAATGCGGCTTAGGGTTTGGGAATGGGAGAAGGAGTGCGCAAGCGGAACCGAGAAACCGAGGCGGCTGGCCACTTGCCGGGCCAGCAGCTGGGAGTATGAAGTGGAAAGGGAAGGAGTAGGCGTGGAAGCATCATGCAGGGCCGCCTCATCGGCCAGGTACTCGTGGGTGAGGGCCAGCGCCCGGGCGCAGAGGTGCACGAAGGGGTTGAACCACAGCACGGCCCGCAGCAGCTCCAGCAGCAGACGGTCGGCGGTGTGGTGCTGGCGCACGTGGGCCAGCTCGTGGCGCAGCACCTGGCGGGCCTCGGCCGGGCTCAGGGCCAGCGTTTCATCCCAGAAAATAACCCGGCCGAAGGAGCTAGTGGGCAGCCGGCCGTGGGTTTCAATCAGCGTGTAGCCGGCGGCGGCCGTGCGGGGCAGCCCGCGCGCCTGCCACCACAGGCGGCCCAGCTCGGCGGCCAGCCGCAGCAGTACCAGGACCGCGCCAATCAGATACACTGCCAGCAGCCACGCGGCCCAGTCGAAGCGGCTAGCGGCCACTACCGGCCCGTCGGGCTGCAGTTGCGCGGCCGGCAGCAGCACGGTCGCCACGCCCGGCAGGTCCGCGGCCCCAAGGCCCCACCAGCTGGCGGGCCAGGCTAATGGCAGCAGCGGCAGCCCGGCCGCCAGCAGCGGCCCCAGGCCCAAAAAGGCCCGGTTGTAGGCAAAGCTGCGCTCGGGGCGCAGGGCCAGGCGGTAGCAGGCCCACCACGCGCCCAGCAGCCCGGCGCTAAGCAACATCCAGTTAAGCAGGCTGAGCGGATTCATCGTCTTCGGGGGTTTGGAGGTGGGCGGCGTGGCGCAGCAGCTCGTCGAGCTGGGCGGCGTCGAGGTTTTCTTCCTTGGCGAAAAACGAAACGAGGCGGCCGAACGAGTTGCCAAAGTGCCCCCCCAGCAGCTTGCGCAGCGAGAAGCGGCGGTAGTCGTCCTGGGCCACCAGCACGTGGTAGCGGTGGGTGCGCCCGAAGGCCTCGTGCCCCACGAAGCCCTTGGTTTCGAGAATGCGAATGATGGTGGAAACCGTGTTGTAGGCCGGCGGCGGGGCGGGCAGGGCGGCCAGCACGTCCTTCACGTAGCCGGGGCCGCGCTGCCAGAGTACCTGCATCACCTGTTCTTCGGCGCGGGTCAGTTCGGGAAAATTGGCTTCCATGGCAGCGGGTTTTGGGGTCATTAATCGGGTAACGCAAACTTATAACTAAAATTTTAGTTTAACAACTATTTTTTTAGTTGATACATGGCAATGAATTCCCTACCCGCTTTGTCACTTGGCAAAACCGGTTGACATTCAACCCAAAAGCTAACGGCTAGAAGCTAGTGGCTCGGCACAAGCTCCCCTGGTACCACGCCGGACTCGTACTCCACCCGGCTCAGAAACAGCCCGCAGGCCGGGGCCGCGCTGCCGGCATCGACGCGGCGCTGCGCCCACAGCATCTCTTGGAACTGGCGCGGCGTGAGCTTGCCCCGGCCCACATCGAGCAGCGTGCCCACCACCAGCCGCACCATGCCCCGCACGAAGCGGTTGGCCCGGATGCGGAACACCCAGCCGCCTGGCGTGGGGTGCCAGCCGGCGGCGGTGCAGTAGCACACGTAGTGGTTTTCGCCCCCCTTCACCTTCGAGAAGGTGGTGAAATCGAACTGCCCCAGCAGGTAGCCGCCGGCTTCGTTCATGGCCGCCACGTCGAGCGGACGGTCCACGTACAAGGCCTGGTCGCGGCGAAAAGGGTCGGGCTGCGTCACCACGAAATAGTCGTAGCTGCGCTCCTCGGCCGAGAAGCGGGCGTGGGCCCCGGCCGGCACCGGGTGTAGGCGCAGCGCGCCAATGTCGGGCGGCAGGGCACGGCGCAGGCGGTAGAGCAGCACGTCGAGGGGCAGGGTTGCGGGCAGGTCGGCGTCGAAATGGGCCACCTGGTGGCTCGCGTGCACGCCGCTGTCGGTGCGGCCGCTGCCCAAGCAGTAAGTGGGCCGGCGCAGAATCTGGCTCAGGCAGCGGTCGAGCTCGGCCTGCACGGTGAGCTGGTGTGGTTGAATCTGCCAGCCGCAGAACCGGGTGCCGTCGTAGGCGAGGTGCAGGAAGTAGCGCATGAGGCGCAAAAGTACGGCCGGAGCCGCCGGGGCCGCTACTCCACCTCCACGCGCCGGGCCACGAAGACCGCGCCCACCTGCAGCCGCAGCGTGTAGAGGCCCGGAGGCAGCCCGGCGGTTTCGACCGTGAAGCCCGCGCCGGCCGCAGCCGGGCGGCGCACCACCTGCCCCAGCGCATTCAGCAGCTCGGCCGGGCCGGCCGTGGTACCGGGCGGCAGCTGCACCGTGAAGGCATCGTGGGCGGGGTTGGGCGCGAGGCTAAACCCGGGGCCGGCCGCCTGAACGGTGGCGAGCGGGGTGTAGGTGCCGGTATTGAGCAGCACGCCCACCGTCCCGTTGTTATAGTTGGCCGCCACGATGTCGGGCCGCCCGTCGCCGTTCACGTCGCCCAGCACCACGGCCAGGGGGTTGGTGCTCGCACCGGTGGCGAAGGGGGTGAAGGAGCCAAAGCCGCCGGCCGCCAGGGCCGGCAACACGCCAACCGTATTTGCACTGCCATTAGCCGCCACGATATCCAGCCGCCCATCGCCGTTCACGTCGCCCAGCGCCACGTCGGTAACGGCATTGAGCGCACCTAACTGGTAGTTGGTGGCCGCCCCGAAGCCCCCGCTGGCCTGCCCGAGCAGGACGCTGGCGGCATGGGCCGCGAAATTGGTCGTCACGATGTCGAGCCGGCCATCCCTGTTCACATCGCCCAGGGCCACTTTATCCACAATACTGACTGAGCCTACCGGATAGGCTACCGCCGGGCCGAAAGTTCCCCCGGCCTGGCCCGGCAGCACGCCAACGGTATCGTTCCCATTAGCCGCCACAATGTCGGCCCGACCATCGCCGTTCACGTCGCCCAGCGCTAGGCTGTAGGGGTCGGTCGACGAGCCGGTGGAGTAGCTGACCGCCGTTGCAAAGCCACCGCCCGCCAGCCCCAGCAGCACCGCCACGGATTCGGCCGCCCCATTGGCCGTGATAATATCGAGCCGGCCGTCGCCGCTCACATCGCGCAGCACCAGGCCCCGGGGCGCGCTCGACGCGCCGGTGGTGGAAGTGCCGGTCGAGTAAAAGCTCATCGCCGCGAAGCCACCCCCGGCCTGGCCTAGCAGTACCCCCACATTGCTGGCAAAGGTGTTGGTGACCACAATATCCAGCCGGCCGTCGCCGTTCAGGTCGCCCAGCGCCACGCCCTGCGGCCCGCCATTGGCCCGGCCCGGATATGAGCTGAACGCCCCGAAACTGCCCCCGGCCTGCCCGGGCAGCACCAGCACGCTGCCCGCGTTGAAATCCGTTGTCACGATGTCGGGGCGGCCGTCGCCGGTTACATCGCCCAGCGCTACCGCGTACAGCGTGCTGTTTGGCCCGGCACTGTAAGCGCTGACCGGCCCGAAGCTTTGGGCGGTAGCTCCGAAAATCAACGTGCTCAGCACCAGCACAAGTGCGCCGCGCTGCCGGTATTCCCGCTGCTGCGGAAGAAAATCAGGGTAAAGAAGAGCCATGGCCGGGAAGTAGTGAGTGAAACAGCAGGTGGCCCGGCCGGGCAATGCATATGGCCGGTACCGGATGCGCACAAGTTAAGACAACGGCTTAATAATACTGATGCGGTAAAGTTAGGTATACTGCCGCGAGGGGCAGGGCCGTACTTTGGGGGATGAATTATCTGGCCCTACGCGAGCGGCCAACGCAGTTTTTGGCCTTGACCAGTCTGCTGCCCG
>JALYUI010000473.1 GCA_030853845.1 Bacteroidota bacterium
CGGGCAGCAGACTGGTCAAGGCCAAAAACTGCGTTGGCCGCTCGCGTAGGGCCAGATAATTCATCCCCCAAAGTACGGCCCTGCCCCTCGCGGCAGTATACCTAACTTTACCGCATCAGTATTAATATAAAGCCTTTGCCAACTATATCGAATACATGAATGAAGTAATCATTCAATCGGATGTTCGGGATAGTGGCGAGCAGAACCTTGCCATCTACAGCGCCGACGGCTCGGTGAAAGCCCGGCCAGAAATGCCGGTGCTCAAACATGGGGTCGGCGGCGTTTATTCTATTTGGTTCGAACAAGGCAACCGCAAGCAAACAGTAGTGCTGATTTCAGACGAGTTCAACCCATACCAAACAGCTTGCACTTTTGACTTAGAAACATACGGGTTTTCTAATTTTCATCCAACTAAATAATAGACGCTCCTACCTAGTAGGGCTGCGCCCCGGCCAGCTTTTCCCCGGTGGCTAAGCTAGCCGGGGCGCAAAGCGAGAGCATCCTGACCGACCACCTGAGCACGCCCCTGGAACTGTCCGACGGGCAAGGCCGCACCCGGCGTGTTGAGCTCAATAGTTACGGCGGGGTGCGGGCAGTGGCCGGGCCGCGCAGGGCCGGGCCGCACCAGCACGTATGCCCGCGAACTGGATAACATCCAGGGCTACACCGATGCGGCCGGCAATCGGGTACCCGGTCTTGCCGAACTCCACGGCTATACTTACAACCCGGCTACGGCTACCTACGAGCCGCCCCTGCCGCGCGTATTCAACACCGCTCCCACGGTAGTCGTGCAACCTTTTGGGCCTTATGACAAGCCCAACTAATGACCCACTATTTGGATACGACCTCGTAACCTAAACGATAGATTCAAAATGACTTCTTACCCTATCGATATCCGGCTCACTGACGAATATATTTCTGTTGGACCTGTAGCAATCGTGCTTCGTGGCAGCCAGGTTGATACCCTTGTGCGTGTGTTAGGCAAAGCCGACCGGATTCTGCCCATAACGTATAATAACGCTCTTGTAAATACGTTATACATCTACGACCATTTTGGCATCCGCTTCTGGGCTAAAGGCGATATAGTAAGCGAGTTACAAATTGTGCTTGAAACGGAAAAGCGCGAAACATTTCCAGCCTATTCTTTCTTGGGTCCGCTCGACTATAAGGGACATATTTTCCTTCCACCAGTATCCAATAATTTACTTGTTAATGGTGATTTAAATGGATTCGTTCAAGATACTGACAGGTTGCAGTATAATAGACAGGTCTACGTTGATAGAACACCGCTAATTAAATATACGGTTCTCATCAGCAATATCACGAACAACGTTAAATACATTTCAATTTCTTAGGCATTATACACAACAGTGTTGGAGCTAGCCGACAAGGTAGTGGTAGCCGCCGCTCCGTTTCTGTTTGCGGCGGCTTTCCGACCCCGCTAAGCCGCACCAGCACTTACGCCCGCGAGCTTGACAATATTGATGGGTATACCGAGGCGGCCGGCAATCGGGTACCCGGTCTTGCCGAACTCCACGGCTACACCTACAACCCGGCTACGGCTACCTACGAGTCACCCCTACCGCGCATATTCGACACCGCTCCCACGGTAGTCGTGCAACCTTTTGGGCCTGGACAATAATTCAGATGACGACTTTCGCTGCCCTTGACATTCGGCTAACCGAAGAGTACATGACAATCGGGTTAGTAGCACTGATACCACGTGCTAACAAGGCGGAGAAACTCGTGCCATTGCTCGGCCCTCCCAACCGTATTATGGATTTACAATATAACAATACAGTCTACATCTATGACCAGTTCGGCATTAGGCTTTGGGCAGAAGCCGGGGTAGTAAGTGAATTACAGTTGGCACTGGAAACCGAAGCACGGGACACTTTTCCAAAAAGTGCTTTCGTAGGACCGATTGAATAACGAAAATGGGTAGTATATACGGCCATTATCAATGCAGCCACTGGGAATATCAAGACAATTTCGATAAGCTGAGGGTTAAATTATGAGCGCGTGAAGTTAGACCACGCATTTGGACGGTCAGCGCGAATGCTCAGCCACACCGCTAAGCTGGCCGACCCGCAGCAGCTGGGCCGCATCCGGGTGCGCTACTACTGGCCCGTGGAAAAGCCGGCCGATGCCGAAACCGGCTGGGTGCGGGTGAGCACCGCCTACTCGGGCGACGGCAAGGGCCAACTCTTCAACCCCGAGGTGGGCTCCCAGGTGCTGGTCGGCTACGAGCAGGGTGGGGCGAAGCTATTGGAAATCGTCGGATTCCTGACCCTGAATGCCAGCAAATGGTGCTGGGCACCGGTCTTTGCACCGTCGTTCCAGTCAGGTTCCTTATGCCCTATTGGGCTAATTTATCAACCCAAAGAAGCGCGGTTCACGACCGAGCTCCACGTTAATGGGCGCCAGTGTCTGCTCGATGCTTTGCTTCAGGCCATCGGTCGCCGGGGCCTGCAGGATTTGAATAAACGCCGTGCGCGACTGTTCCAACAACTGTTTGCGCTCCTTGCTGCGGGGCTTGTGGTCGAGCGCGCGCTGTCGGAGACAATCGGCTTCGGCGAAAGCTACCTGGTCATGCAGGAGGTCTATCTGAAGTTTCGAAGAATTGCTGGGCGCAACCGCTGCTGGGGCACCTCCCCCACCGCCGCCGCCCCCCCTCGAACCTGCCGCCAGGGCCGCCTGGAGCGTAACAACCTGCTGCTTGGCGGCGGAAGCCTCCTGTTTGGCACTCAACAGCTCGGAAGCCAGCCGCTCGCTGCCGCGGGCACCCTCTCCGGATTTGGCAACATCCTGCCGCAGCACATCCACGGTATTGCGGGTGGAGCGGTAAAAATCGAAGTCGCGTAAAATATTGCGGGCTATCATCCGGTGCGCCGCAACCTGCATCTGCGTGGTGTCGTTGCGCAACTCGCTTAGTCGGGCCGCGATGGCATTGCTGTAATCCTGGTTTTTGAGCAACAGCACACTGCGCACGTTCGGGTTCGATTCCGCCATCATTTGCAGGTCAATAGCATCGATGCGCCGCAGGTGTTGGGTCAGGGTATCAAAGCGCGTCACCAGGCGTTCCTGCTCCTCGTGGGTCTGGTCGAGCTCGCGCTTGAGCCGGGCATTTTCATCGGCAATGCTGGAGTTGGAAAACAAGTAATAAGAAGCTCCCAGCGGCACCAGCAGGGCCAGGAGGTACAGCAACGAAAACTGCCATAGCCGGGTGCGGCGTTCGGGTTGGTTAAGGGGTTTCATGCGAACGGAGAGTGGGGAGCGGACAGCAGCCGCTTAAGAATTAAAGGGGTTCCAGCGGGCGGGGCCGTTGGCCCTGGTTTCGGGCACGAGTGCGCTGGCCGGGGTCAGGGTCGACTGGGCCACCGGGTTTTCATTAATGAAAGTCTGCCAGCCCTCTTTGTTCTTGCCGATGAATTCGAGCTGGCTGAGCTGCCGGAAAATAGCGCCCAGCAATTGCCACAGGTACTGCTGATGGC
>JALYUI010000476.1 GCA_030853845.1 Bacteroidota bacterium
GGGCCAGCCGCACCGTGCGGCGCAGCAGCTCGGCCGCCAGCTCGGCGGCCGGGCCGTGCAGGGCCAGCACCCGCTGCCCCAGCGGCGAGAGCAGCTCCAGGGTCAGGGGGCGGGCGTCGGCGTTGCGGATGCTCAGGCTGAAGCCGCCGGCGGCGGGGTTGGGAAACACCTGCAGCCGGGCATCGGCGGCGGTGGGCCGGGCGGCGGTTACGGTGGTGGTGAAGTTGAGGCCGATGAGGATGGGGTCGTGGTCGGACGAGCGGAAGGGACTGTTCACGTCGGTGGCCGCGCCGGCGAAGTCGTACTCCAGGAATTCGGGCTCAGCGGCGTTGATGTGCCACTTTTCGACGGCCGCGTGGCCCGTCAGGCTGGGCGTGAGGATGGCGTAGTCGAGGCTGCCGCTCTGGCCGCTGAACACGTAGGAGGCGCTGGCGGCGGGGCTGCCCACCACCAGCCCGGCGGTGCGCAAAATGTCGATGGGGTCTTCCTCATATTGGGCGTTGTAGTCGCCCACGCTCACCACGAAGCGGGTGCCGGCCGGCTTCACCACGTTGTTGATGAAGGTTACCAGCGCATCGGCCTGCTGCTTGCGGCGCAGGTTGCTCGCACCCTGGCCGTCGCCCTGGTCGGCGTTGGCCCCGCTGCCGCTGGCCTTCGACTTGAGGTGGTTGACGACGAGGGCAAACGTGTCGGGCTGGGCGGTTTGGTTGGTAATGAACAGCTGGGCCACCGGCGGGCGCTCGAACACGCCCGTGACCGTAGCCAGCAGGCAGGCGCCGCGCAGCCGCACCACGGCCGGCTTATACAGAATCACGCAGTGGATGAGGTCGGTATCGTTGGGCTGGGTGTACACGCCGCCGTCGTTCACGAAAGCATAGGTACCCGCGCCTAGGGCCAGGTTCAGGCCGTTCACGAGGTCCTGCACGGCCGAGGTGGGCAGGGTGCCGTCGTTTTCTACTTCCATTATGCCCAACACGTCGGCGTTCAGCTGTAGCAGGGCCGCTAGAATCTTGCTGCGCTGGCGCTGGAAGTCGGCGTAGGTGAGGGCGCCGCGCGAGGTGGGGAAGCCGCCGCCCGCGCCGTTGCCATTAAAGAAGTTAAGCACGTTCATGCTGGCAATTTTCACGTCGAGCGAACCGAAGGTGGGCACCGGCGGGCGCACCGTCGTCACCTGCGGGGCATCGGCACCGGCCAGGGGCTGCACGCGCCACTTGCTGTTGCCGTAGCCCAGCACGCCGCGCAGCTGAGCCACGGTGCTGCCCACGCGCACGGTCTGGGTGGTGGCATCGAGGTACGGGATGGGCGTGGGGTTGGTGGCGGCGCGGCCATCGTCGAGCAGCAGCGACTTGTTGACGTTGGCGGCCTGGTAGGCCAGCACGGCGGGCACGTTGCTGCTGCCGCTGCTGCTGGTGCCGCTGGCGGGGTTGTCGTTGGGGTCGACAAACTGCGTGGGCTGGTACACCAGGCCGCGCAGCGACAGCGTGAGCTCGCCGCGCGACTTCACCGCCGCCACGTCGGCCACCGTCACCGGGGCGTTGAACTCGACCAGCATGCCCTCGAGCGGCTCGGCGTCGGCCATCGAAAACGTGGCGTTGTCCACCACCGAAAAGGCTGGCAGTGGGCTGCTGGCGGCCAGCACCGTGATAACCGGGCTGGTGAGTACGGCCTGGTTGAAGGAAGGCGTGCTGGCAATTTCCTGCACCGCTCCGCTGATGCGTACACGGTTGCCCACGGCCACCGTCGGCGCGGTTTGCACCACGAACAGGGCATCGGAGGTAGCGGGGTCGCCGTCGGCGCTGGCCGCGTCGTTCTGCACGTAGAAGCCGGCCGGGCTCAGGCCCGCGTACACGCCCGTCACCACGCCTTCGATGGTGTAGGTGCCGCTGGTGGCCAGCGCGCCGCTGCCCTGAATGGTGCCAATGGGCGTAATTGTCTGGGCCTGCGCCGGGGCCAGGGCCAGCAGGCCGGCAAGCAGGGGAGTAACGAAGCGGGAGTAAAGTGGTGACATACGATTAAAAAGCAAAACGGCCCCAATGCGGGGCTGTAAATGTACTCGGTTTTCGCAGGTTGGCGAAATGGATTGCACCGCCGGCTGATAAGCTCAACTACAAGGCGTTGGCAGGCCTTTTCCGCGCAACTTCGGGGCCGGGGCGGTACGTAAGAGAGGGAAAAATCAGGGGCAGGAACGTGCCGACTACCAGCACGTCATGCAGCGCATTCTTAATTCAAGCCTCCAGCCCCGGGCACCCATCCATTACCGCACAATCTCATGCTCCACGAACACCGCTTTGCTGATTCCTTCGCCGCCACCGCCACAATTGCCGACTGCGACACCTCGCGCCGCCATTTCCTCAACCACGCCGGGCGCGGGCTGCTGGCCGTGGGCGTGGCCGACACCTTGCCACTGGCCGCCGAGGCCCAGACCGCCAAAGCGACTAAAGCGGCGAAAGCAGCCACCGCGCCTGCGGCCGTTCCGCCCGCCATCAAGCTGCCGCCGCTCGAAGCGCCCACCGACCCACGGGGCAGCGCGCCCTTCAACCCCGATGCGCCCGAGCGGCGGGTGGGCTTCGCCGTGGTGGGCCTGGGGCATTTGTCGCTGAATGAGATTCTGCCGGCGTTCGGGCAGTGCAAGCACGCCCGGCCGGTGGCGCTGGTGAGTGGCGATGCCGACAAAATGGCCACCGTGGCCCGGCAGTACGGCATTAAAGCCAGCAGCTGCTACTCGTACCAAACCTACGATGAGCTGAAAGATAACCCTGAGGTGGAAGTCATCTACATCGTGCTGCCCAACGCCATGCACCACGAGTTCACGCTGCGCGGGGCGAAGGCCGGCAAGCACATTCTCTGCGAGAAGCCCATGGCCAACTCAGTGCCGGAGTGCGAGGAAATGATTGCCGCCTGCAAAAAGGCCGGCAAGCTGCTGATGGTGGCCTACCGCATTCAGTACGAGCCCCTGAACCGGCAGGTGCAAAAGGCAGTGCGCGCCAAAACCTACGGCGCCACCAAGCTCATCCAGATGATGAACTGCCAGAACCAGGCCCACGACCAGCAGTGGCGCCACAAAAAATCCCTGGCCGGCGGCGGCGCTCTGCCCGACATCGGCCTCTACTGCCTGAACACCACCCGCTTCCTGCTCGGCGAAGAGCCCATTGAGGTTTCGGCCCAGGTGTACAGCACGCCCGGCGACACCCGGTTTAAGGAGGTAGAGGAAAACGTGAGCTTCACGCTGCGCTTCCCCAGCGGCGTTATCGCCCAGTGTCTAAGCGGCTACGGCTCCTTCAACAGCAAGAGCTACGCCGTGCACGCCGAAACCGGCACCCTGCGCCTGGACCCGGCCTTTGCCTACCAGGGCCTGCACCTGGAGCGCACCCACGCCCCCGGCGGCCACCAGGTGCAGGAAACGTTCAGCAACTCCGGCCAGGACCAATTTGCCCGCGAAATGGACCACCTGGCCGCCTGCGTGCGCCAGAACAAAACGCCCTACACGCCCGGCGAAGAGGGCCTGCAAGACCAGCGCATTATGGAAGCCATCTACCAGTCGGCCCGCGAAAACCGGCCCGTGGCCCTGCCCGCCGCGAGCAAGCCCGATGCCTTTCGTGGCCCCACCCCGGCCGAAGAAGCGTAGAACGTGCCCGGGCCGGGCAGAAAAGCCGGAGCCGCGCCAACCAATAGCGGAGCTTCGCAGTTAAAACCCGCGAGCCGCGACAGGGTGCCAGGAGGTGCCGGCCCGGCCCGCCTTTTTTTGTTGTGTTGATGCCGCCTCTTGCCCGTACCCTCTATTTCGAAAACAGCGTAGGCCGCCTCTGGGAAGAACCCGCCGGCTACCTGCGCCTGGAGTACAAGCCTACTCCGCGCGAGGCCCTGCAGTTTCGCGCCATCCTCACGCACCTGGCCCAGGCGCTAAGCCGCCACGGCTGGGGCAATGTGCTCATCGACCAGCGCGAAATGGCCCCCTACACCCCCGCCGAGCTGGCCTGGATGGGCGAGGAATGGCTGCCCCGCGCCGTGCTCGACTTCGGCTACCGCTTCGGCGCGGCTGTGGTGGCGCACAACGTATTCGCCCGCCTGGCCATGAACCAGTTGATACTGGCCAACCGCACGCTGCCCCACACCTACCGCACGTTCGAGGGCAATGCTGAGGCGGTGGAGTGGCTGCTGCGGCAGCGTTAGCAGGAATGTTGGGAGTTGGGAGTTGGGAGTTGGGTAAAAGCACGTCATGCTGTTGTCTCCAACCGGCCCCCTACTCCAGCTGCCCGGCCAGCAAATCCTCGAAGGTCTGGCGCTGGCGAATCAGGCGGAGCGGGCCGTTTTCGGGCAGCAGCACTTCGGCCGGGCGGGTGCGCGAGTTGAAGCTGCTGCTCATCTCGAAGCCGTAGGCCCCGGCGTTGTGAAAGGCCAGCAGGTCGTTTTCGTGGATTTCGGGCAGCAGGCGGTCCCAGGCAAAGGTGTCGGTTTCGCAGATGTTGCCCACCACGGTGTACAGGCGCTCGGCCCCGGCTGGGTTGCTCAGGTTGCTGATGTGGTGGTAGCTGTCGTAGAACATGGGCCGGATGAGGTGGTTGAAGCCCGAATTCACGCCCGCAAATACCGTGGCGGTGGTTTGCTTCACCACGGCCACGCTGGCCAGCAGGTAGCCGGCCTCGCTTACCAGGTACTTGCCCGGCTCGAACCAGCACGCCAGCGGCCGGCCGTACTCTTGCTCGAAGGTGGCGAATGCCTCCGCCACCTGCTGGCCCAGGCTGCTGATGTCGGTTTCGGTATCGCCGGGCTTGTAGGGCACTTTGAAGCCCGAGCCCAGGTCGAGAAACTCCAGGTCGGGGAAGCGGCCGGCCGCGTCGAAGAGCACGGCCAGGCCGCGCAGAAACACGCCCACGTCCTTGATTTCGGAACCCGTGTGCATATGCAGGCCGCGCACATGTAGGCCGGTGCTCTTCACCACGCGCTCGAGGTGGCGCAGCTGGTGAATGCTGATGCCGAATTTAGAATCGATGTGGCCGGTCTGAATCTTATAGTTGCCGCCGGCTTCAATGTGGGGGTTCAGGCGCACGCACACCGGGTACGAGCCGCCAAAAGTTGCCCCGAAACGCTCCAGCAGCGAGATGTTGTCGATGTTGAGGTTGACGCCCAGGTTTTTGGCCTCGGTCAGCTCCTCAAAGCTCACGCTGTTGGGCGTGAACAGAATGTTTTCCGGCGCGAAGCCGGCGTGCAGGCCCAGCTTCACCTCGTTGATGCTCACGCAGTCGAGCCCCGAGCCCAGGCCGAGCACGTGCCGCAGAATGGCCACGTTGGTGAGGGCCTTGCAGGCGTAGAAAAACCGCGTCGGATGGCCGGCAAAGGCCGTCGTCAGCTTATTATATTGCCGCGTAATGCTGGCGGCGTCGTACACGTAGAGAGGAGTGCCGAACTGCTCGGCAGCGGCGCGCAGCGCCTCGTTGATATCTGACATAAACACAAAAGTACGGCTCCGCATGGCCGTTCAACCGGTTGTAGCAGTCGAATTAAGAACGTCAGGCAGATGAAGGACGTCAGGCAGAGTGTAGCGAAGCATCTCGCGTGGGGTAGTAATTCAATCGCAGGAAAAAGAATCAGCGGTGGCACGCGAGATACTTCGCTGCGCTCTGCATGACGTTCTGCTGCCTCATAAATAACTTCCGCTCATGTCCACTTCCGCTCCCCTCGAAACCTGGCTGCGCGGCCCCGTGCCGGGCGTGCCGCCGCTGCTGCAGCCCGTGGCCCATGCCCTGCTGCAGGCCCGCGATGAGCTGAATACCGCCCTGCACGACTTCCCGCCCGCCCTGCTCAACGCGCGGCCGGCGGGCGTGGCCTCGGTTGGCTTCCACCTGCATCATCTGGCCGGCGTGCTCGACCGCCTGCTCACCTACGCCCGCCAGGAAACGCTGTCTGAAAGCCAGTTCGCAGACCTCGACGCCGAAACCCCGCCGCTGGTGGTTACCCCCGACACGGTGCAGCAGCTGGTGCAGCGCTTCAGCCACCAGGTTGATGCGGCGCTGCACCAGCTGCGGAACACCGACGAAACCCGCCTGACCGAGGTGCGCGGCGTAGGCCGGGCGCAGGTGCCGTCCACGCTGCTGGGCCTGCTGGTGCACGCCGCCGAGCACACCACGCGCCATCTCGGCCAGCTGCTGGTAACGGCGAAATGGGCGCGCAGCCCGGAAGTTGCGGCAGCGGCAAGCCCTGCCCGCACGGTCGAAGAAAAGAGTAGATGAAAAAAGGAAACGATGTACCTTTAAACACCCAGATGCATTAGTTGCACCTAATCCCCTCCACGCCCATTCATTATTTTTTAAACCATGACAAAAGCTTACTCCCTCATCAGCAAAAAATTACGCCTACTGCCGGCGGCCCTGGGCCTGCTCGCGGCCGGCTTGGCACCGCAAGCAGCAACAGCCCAAACGGTGCGCACTTTCGATGCCGGCGCGGCCCTAGCGGCCGTCACCAACCCCGGCCCCATTTACCGGTCGGCCGCCACCAGCACTTATTACGGCAGCCGCTACGCCTACCTCTACGACGCCGCCGAACTGGCTGCGGCGGGGGTGCCCACGGGGGCCACCATCACGCAGCTGGAGTGGGAAAAGGCCGATGCCAACTCTACGACCCGGCCGGGCAGCTTCGCCATTCTGATGCGCAACAACAACAAGCGCCTGATGACGCAGGCCAGCCGTTGGGATACCCTCACGGCCGCCGCCACCACGGTGTACAACAACCCCGCCTACGTGGTGACCAGCACGCAGGGCTACCTGCCGTTTGTGCTCACCACGCCTTTCGTGTACACGGGCCGGGCCATCGACATCTACACCGACTGGCTGTTGGCCAGCACTGGCGGCACCGGGCCTTCCACGGGCGCCTTCACTTGGGGCCAAACCACGGTAGTAGACCACATTCTGGGCATCTGCAGCAGCACCACGCCCACGGCCACAACCAACCTGTCACCTACTTCCAACAGCATTAGCTCGGTCGATGACCGTCGGCCCAAGCTCCGCATCACCTACACTACCACTACCGGCGCGCGCCGCCAAACCGAGCTGGTGGGCCAGCTCTACCCCAACCCCACCGCCGGCCCGGTGCACCTGAATCTGGCGCGCCTGGTGCAGGTGGGCAGCCAGGTGAGCATTGAAGTGTGGGACGCCCACGGCCGCCGCGTGCGCCAAACCACCGCCCGCACCACTACCCCCGACCTTGACCTGTCGGACCTGACCCCCGGTATCTATCAGGTGAGCCTGAGCACCGCGACGGTGCGCGAAACCCACCGCCTCACGGTGGCG
>JALYUI010000520.1 GCA_030853845.1 Bacteroidota bacterium
GCTTACAATGGCATCGGCAGCGTATCGGCCGTGGCCAAAGCCGCCCACGATACCAAAGTGGCCGCCAGCGCCAGCTCGGTCAAGCAGGAGCTCAAAGCCATGGGCGGCAGCTTCAGCACCATTTCCCTGCTCGATTTAGCCAACGAGGATTCCATCAGGGCCTGGGAATCTTCCTGCTCCCCGGCCACGGTTTCGGGGCTCCACAAGTCCATCGAATTCTGGCAGCTGGCCACCGATGCCACCGCCGGCCCCACGCTCCACCACTACCTCAACCTGTGCCTGCTTAAATACAGCCTCGAAAACCCGGTCGTCTTTTCCAACTACGCCCCCATTACGGCCTTTCAGTACAACACCGTGACGGCTACGGTCGATGCCAACTATAAGATTATCGGCGGCGGCGCCTGGCTCGACCAGAACGGCCCCGACTTCCTCACCGCCTGCTTCCCGGCCCTCGATTCGAACAAGGTCATCAACGGCTGGAAGGCCGTATCGCACGACTGCATGATTGCCTCGGGCGGCAATTCCAGCCTGGTAGCCTACGCCCTGGGCGTGTACGACCCCGCCAACCTGCTGCACTTCACCTGCACCTCCGCCGAGGGCAGCAACCCGGCCATCGGGGCCGACTCGGCCACCGCGAAAGTGGCCGACGGCTGCCTGCTCACCGGCGGCGGCATCGAAACCAGCAGCGACCAGAACGATGCGCGCTACGCCACTGGCACCTTCCCCGGCGCGGGCGGCGGCAGCGACTACACCAGCTGGGTAGCTCGCGGCCACGACTACGCCAACGCCTCCGCCGCCACGCTCCGGGCCTGGGCCGTGGGCCTGCAAGTCGCCGGCCTGTCCGAATTAGCTATCAGCAAAACCGTATTCAAGGCCGATGGCGGGCTCCAAAGCCACGGCACCAGCTTCGCGGGCCTGGGCACCAACCAGAAAATTGCCGGCGGCGGCACCGAGCTGGAGCAGGCCGGCAGCCAATCGCCCGACAGCCTGCAAAACCTGCTGCACGCTTCCTTCCCCACCAACCAGCAGGGCGTATTCGGCTGGAAGGAATTCGACGGCGACCTGAATGGCGTGTTCGACAAAGTATTGGCTACGGCCTACGCCTTCACTATCCAGGCCAACAGCACCGTGGCCGGCGTCACCTTCAAGCCCTACAACGCGCAGGCCGCCGCGCTGGCCTAAACCGGCAGCCGATTACCCACCGCGTTTTTTTGGTTGGTGAACCGGCTGGCTGATGTAGCGCGAACTTTGTAGTTCGTGCCCCCGCGCCATAAGGAGAACTCCACAAGGGCGAAAAAGCAACCTGGGGGTTATGTAGCTTGAGATTAAGAAGCCCGGTCAGCACTTTCGCTGACCGGGCCTTTGCGTTTCGGGCGGCCCGAAATCCTTCCGCACCACCTACTCTCCGGCTTATTGGCTGCTATTCGTATGGTCGGCCACCACCCGCCACTGCCCGTCAATCTGGCGCAGCACTAGCAGGAAGTAGCCCTGCACGTCGCCCGCCGTGGGCCGGGCCAGGTGCCAGTGCCCCACCACCTGCGCCGCCCGCGGCCCCAGCAATGACACACGCAGCCCGCTGAAATCGAGCTGGCCCATGGTGGCCGCGTCGGGATAATTCTTCCGGTAATTGGCCAGCGTAGCCTGCCAGCCATAGGTCGGTCCCTTGCGCCCGATGAATACCAGCGAATCGGATTGCCAGTAGCCCTGCATGAAGCCCGGGATGTCGCCCCGGTTCCAGGCCGCCGTCTGGGTGGTGAGGGTCTGGACGATGGCGCGGCGGGCGGCTTCCGGCGTGGTTTTGGGGGCCGACTGCCCGGCCGCCGGGCGCGTGCCGGCCAGGCCGGCCAGCAGGGCCAGCGTAATTTTCAGGGCTGTCATCCGAATGGTGAGCAAGGGGGAAATCATTGGGGGTTCAGCTGCCAATCTCGTCAAAAACCGGCACTAATCGCGGCGATGCCCCCACCATAAGCCCGGCTTCGCTGTTACGAAGGCTGCCACAGCTGCTGTGCAGGCTGTCGTATTCTCCAACTCTGCCCTATGACCACCCCGTTGCTTACCGACCAGGACATTGACCGCATCATCGAAATGGCCTGGGAAGACCGGACACCCTTCGAGGCCATCGAGCAGCAGTTCGGGCTTGGCGAGCAGGCCGTCATCACGCTCATGCGCCGCGAGCTCAAGGCCGCCTCCTGGCGCCGCTGGCGTGCCCGGGTGCAGGGCCGGGCCACCAAGCACCAAACCAAAAGCGCGGTTGATGGCGCGCGCTTCAAAAGCCCGCTGCAACGCAGCATTACCGGCAATAAAATCTCCAAGCGCCGCTAGTCGGGCCTACTTCAGCATCTCGGCCACGTAGCGGGTGCCGCCCAGGCGGCGCATGTTGCGCAGCACCCGCAGCTGCTTGGCCCGCGCCACCGGCCCGGGGTCGGAGGCCCGGAAGCGCAGCGGGTTGGGCAGCACGCCGGCCAGCAGGGCGGCCTCGGCGGCACTCACCTGGCTGGCGGGCTTGCCGAAGTAGCGTTGGCTGGCCGCCTCCACGCCAAAGGTGCAGTCGCCCATCTCGGCCACGCTCAGGTACATCTCCATAATGCGGCGCTTGCTCCAAAGCGTTTCGATGAGCACCGTGAAATACGCTTCGGCGGCCTTGCGCAGGTAGCTGCGGCCCTGCCACAGAAACACGTTTTTGGCCACCTGCTGCGAAATAGTGCTACCGCCCACAATGTGCTTGCCGTCGCCGTTCCAGTTGCGGCGCGCGGCGTTCGTCAGGGCCTCCATGTCGAAGCCGTGGTGGATGAGGAAGCGCTGGTCTTCGGCCGCCACCAGGGCCAGCGGCACGCTGGGGGCCACCTCGTCGAGGGTGCGAAACTGGTAGCGAATGCGGCGGGGGTCGCTTTGAATGCCAATGTAGCCCAGGCCCACCGGCGCGTGGGCGCGGCGGTCGAGCATCAGCCAGGTGGCCGGCGGGGCCACCCAGCGGTAGAGCAGCACCCAGGCCACGGAGGTCAGAAACAGCGCGGCCAGCACCTGGAGCAGCAGGCGGCCGGCTTTTTTAAGCAAGGTGCGAACGTCGGGAATCAGGCTTTCAGCAGATGACATGGTGCGCAAAAGTAGCGCCCACGGCGTCGTTTCGGCATTCTCTTCTACCTTGTGCCGGTTGCGTCGGCCGCCGCTTGGGCCGGCCGGCCAAAACCCAACTACGTGTGCTGCCTGTTGCAGCCGTAATTACGTTCCGTTTTATCGCTTCTTTTCTGCTCATGGCCCGCCTGCTTCCGCTATTTCCGCTCAACCTGGTGGTATTTCCGGGCGAAAAGCTCAACCTGCACATCTTCGAGCCCCGCTACCGGCAGCTCGTGCGCGAGTGCATCGAGCAGAACACCACCTTCGGCATCCCCCCCTACCTCAACGACTCCCTCAGCGAGCTGGGCACCGAAATGCGCCTGCTCAGCGTAGAGCAAACCTATTCCAGCGGCGAGCTCGACATCCGGACCAAAGCGGTCGGCATTATCCGCATCAATAAATTCTACCGGCAGGCCCCCGGCAAGCTCTACGCCGGCGGCCTGGTCGAAGACGTGGTGCAGGACCCCGAAGCCGACCCGGTCCTGCGCGCCATCATTACCCGGCAGGTACGCCAGCTCTACGAGGCCTTGGGCCTGCGCAAGCTCCTGCTGGAACTGGCCCCCGACTACTCCATTTTCGACGTGGCCCACCACATCGGCTTCAACACCGAGCAGGAATACCAGCTCCTGGCCACTACCAGCGAGCTCGAACGCCAGGAAATCGTGCGCGACCACCTGGAAACCATCCTGCCCGTCGTGCTCGAAACCGAGCGCCTCAAGGAGCGCGTGCGCCTGAATGGCCACTTCAAAAACCTCACTCCGCCTAATTTCTAGACCGCAGATTTTCGCAGATTTGACGGATAAGAACGGATTCGACCGGCGCGGCACGGCCCTTACGTTCTGGCATTGACAACTCATTTCGGGCGGCTCCGCAATTGCTTGCCCACAAAAAAAGCCCGCAAATGCGGGCTTTTTTCATTGTATTCAAATCCTGGAATTTCACCTACTAAAGGATGAACTGCGCCATCCGAATCCGTTCTTATCCGTCAAATCTGCGAAAATCTGCGGTCCAGACCTACTCTTTCAGCCCGGCCGGCACACCCTGCGGGTACTCGGCGGCGATGTCCTTTTGCAGCTCGGAAATGCGGTTGCCCGGGTCGGGGTGGGTGCTCATGAACTCGGGCGTGCTGCTGCGGCCCTCCTGGCTTTTCAACATCTCCATCACCTTAATCATGGCGTGGGGGTCGTAGCCGGCATTGGGCGTAAACTGCACAGCCAGCTTATCGGCCTCCAGCTCGTCGTTGCGGCTGAAGCGCAGGGTTACCACCTTGGCAATGGCCGCCGCGATGGCGGCTTTGGCAATCGAGCTGCCGGGGCTGTTGGGGTCGTAGGAGGCAATGCTGGCCGCCCCGGCCAGGCCCTGGGTCAGGTTCGATTTGGCCACCTGCTCGGCCGAGTGGCGGGCAACGACGTGGCCTACCTCGTGGGCCAGCACGCCGGCCAGCTGCCCTTCCGAAGTCAGGTTTTTCAGCAGGCCCTGGGTGATGAACACCTGTCCGCCGGGCAGCGCAAAGGCATTTATCGTCTGGTCGTCGGCCAGCAGGTGAAACTGGAAGTGGTAGGGCGTTTGCCCGGCCTTGGAGCTGGAAATAATTTTCTGGCCCACGGCCTGCACGGCCGCCGTGGCCCGGGCATCGGAGCTTTCGCCGCCGTACTGGGCCTCCATTTCGGGGGCGGCCTGCACGCCGAGGGCAATTTCCTGGTCGGCACTCATGTTCACGTGCTGGGTTTCGCCCGTGACCTCATTTTTAGAAGTATGAAAAAAGTAGCCGAACAGCGACACGGCCGCCACAATGAGGCCGATAATGAAGCGAAGATTTAAACGCATGGCAAGCAAACGAAAGGGTGAGAGAAAAATGCGCGGCTACCGGGCGAGCCGATTGCCGCGCTTTTAACGCGCCCCTGCCGATGAGGTTATGCTAATTGTCGGCTCCACCCCCGCCGGTGGCCCCCAGGGCCGCCGTGGCCGCGTCCAGGCTCAGCCAGCGCGAGTGGTAGCCCGCCTCGGCTGGGCCGTGCAGATACAGCACACTACCACCCTTAATGGCCCGCACGATGGCCGGAGCCACGTCGACCGGCAGGGCCGGGCAGCCCTGGCTGCGGCCCAGCCGGCCGTGGGCTTTCACAAATTCCTCGCATACATAAGGCGCGCCGTGCAGCACCACGGCCCGGCTTTCGGCATTGGTGTTGAAGCCGGGGTCAAGGCCAATCAGCTTCAGCGACTCGCCATGCTTACCCACGTAGGTAGCCCGGGCCGTGCGGTAAAAGCCCAGGCTGCTCATCTCCGAGCCCTCCTGGTTCGAAAAGGCCACCGGCCGGTCGCCGCCGCTGGCTTTGCCGTGCGCCACCAGCGTATGAAACAGCAGCCGGGCCGCCCGCACATCAATCACCCACAGGCGCTTTTGCTGGCTGGGCCGGCTGAAATCGACCAGCGTGAGCACGGTGGGAGCCGAGGCCCGGGCGCTGGCCGCCCGCACGTTGTAGTAGCCCAGTAGCCCTTCGCGAAACACCTCCCACGACAAGCCCGTCGCGCCCAGTCCCAGCCGCCCAAACAGCAAGGCTGCCTGCTGTTCGAAAGCTGCCTGCCCCAGCGCCCGGGCGGCAGCAACGGGCAACGCGCCAGCCGTCAAGGCGGGCTGGGATTGGGCCGCGAGCTGGTGGCTTGCTCCTAAAAGGCTACTGAAAATTAAGGCGACTACAATCCTTTTGAACATTATAATAATATAAATCGGCGGACGCACTTCTTCTCTCAGGCTTAGTCCCTGACACAGGCTGGCCAAAAATAGTGCTTAAATTTACGCACCTTCCGAATTGGCTGGTTTTCGGCTGCGCCATTTATCCATTTTTCCATGCTCCGCTTCTCTTCGCGCGTCCTGCCTTTTATCATATTTGAGGCAGGGGTGCTACTGAGTAGCTGCGGACACGCGCTGCCCCAGGTAGCTGGTTTCGATGCCCCCGCCTGGCGGGCCGACCCCTATGCCTGCCACAACCAGCGCCGCGCCCTGCTGCCGGCCCTGCTCCAGGCTCGCGAGCATCTTTATGAAGCCCGGGCCGACGACGTGAATGCCCTGCTCGGCCCCCCCGACGAGGAAGAGCTGCGTGCCAACACCGAAAAAGTGTACTACTATTACCTGGAGCCCGGCTCCCAGTGCGGCGCGCGGCACCCCCGCTCCGCCGCTCCCAGCCTCAGCTTGCGCTTCGGCCCGCTGGGCACCGTTACCGAAGTGCTGGCCGACCCGCTCACCCCGTCGCAGTAGACAGGAAGCCCCTCGGGGCCACTTTCAAGTTGGTAAATGGGATGTAGAGACGCGATGCTTCGCATTGGAACCAGGGTGTAATTCCAAACGCAAAAGTGGCCCGCCAATAAC
>JALYUI010000558.1 GCA_030853845.1 Bacteroidota bacterium
CAAGATGATTTGGCAGTTCGGCGAGCTTGGCTACGACATCGACATTAACCAGAATGGGCGCACCGGCGCCAAGCCCATTCTCTGGAGCTACCTCCAGGATACCAACCGCCGCCGCCTGCGCGATACCTACGCCAACCTGATTGCCCTGCGCAAGCTGCCGGGCTATAGCACGGCCACCTTCACTTCCCAGCTCGGCAGCCAGTCGAAGTCGATGCACCTCACCAGCACCGACCTGAAGATGACGGTAGTAGGCAACTTCGGCCTGTTCAGCGACCAGATTGACCCGGACTTCCAGCAAACTGGCAAGTGGTACAACTACCTCACCGGCGACAGCATTACCGTGGCCAACCCCCACACCCTGCTCGACCTGAACGTGGGCGAATTTGCCGTGTACACCAGCACCCGTATCCGCCGGCTCACGCTGGCCACCCGGGCCGAACAGGCCAACGTGCTGCACCTGGCCGCCGCGCCCAACCCGGCCAGCGGCAGCACCACGCTGCTCTACAAATTGCCCGCTGCCAGTGCCGTGCAGCTCACCGTGCGCAACGTGCTGGGCCAGGCCGTACTCACCCTGCCCGACCAACGCGAAACTACTGGCCCGCACACCCGCGAGCTGGCCCTGGGTAAGCTTGCCGCCGGCGTATATATTGTGCAGCTCCGGGCCGATACCCAGCAGCAGACGTTGCGCCTGGTAGTCGAATAAAAACTCCGGCAATTTGCGCAGACGAAAAGGCCCGGCTGAAAAATTCAGCTGGGCCTTTTCGTGTTCATTTTCTGTGGCTAATTCTCCTCGTGGAAACTCACTAGGTCGTCAATCGGCGAGCGGATAATTTTACCCACTTCCATGCCGTGGCTGCGGGCCACCTGCGTTAAAACGTCCCGAAAATTATAGCCCACCGAGCCCACGCAGTTGAAGGTGTATTCCTGGTAGCGCGGGTAATGCAGCACCAGGTTCTGAAAGAACGTTTCGAAGCCTTCGAGCACCACTTCGCGGCAGTAGGATACGTTGTTGTGGTCGTAGAGAAACTTGGCGAAGTGGGCCAGGTAGCGGTTGGGCAGCGCCTTGTTGTAGAGGCGGTCCAGAATGTCATTGCGAGAGCCCACCTGGTAGGTTTCGCGGAAAGCATCCTGTAGGCCGTCGGGCAGCAGGCCGCGGAGGTAGTCGCGCAGCAGCCGCTTCCCGAAATACGACCCCGACCCTTCATCGCCCAGGAAATAGCCCAGCGAGTCGACGTTGTAGGTGATTTTTTCGCCGTCGTATATGCACGAGTTGGTCCCCGTGCCCAGAATGGCGGCGAAGCCCGGCTTACGGCCCAGCAGCGCATGGGCCGCCGCCAGCATGTCTTCGGTAACGTGGGCTTTGGCTTGCGGGAAAAGCTGCCGGAGCGCCCCGGCAATTACTTCCGCCTTCTGCGCCGACGACACCCCTGCGCCGTAGAAATAAACGTCCCGCACCTGTTCGCGGGGCAGGGTATCGGGCAGGCTCTGGTTGAGCGAAGCCGCAATGGCTGCGGAATCGACAAAATCGGGGTTGTACCCTTCGGTGTTGAAGTAAACCCGGTTGTGAGCGTCGTCGAGTTGGCACCAGCTGCACTTCGTCGAACCGCCATCGGCAATAAGCATCATAATATAACTAAGAAAGGTTAAGAAGACGAAAGTAGCAGACAGATACGGAACCGGGATATTCTTTCCTCAATGCACAAACGTTTGCAGTGAATTTTTTCGAAAATATTTTGAATTTATGCCCCCTTTTAAGCTGTAATATACGCTTTATAATATCGTACTAGCTACTTTTGCCAACCCCGGCGAAGGCGTACTGGCCATCGGTAGCCAACTTCGGAAATGAGAAATTTCCCCACCACATTCTTCATTTTTTCTAATTTTCAAGTTCCCATGAAAAAACTCTTTACTCTTGCTGCTACTGGCCTGATGGCTGCCGGCGCACTCACCTCCCAGGCCCAGGTTACGGTCGATGGTCAGCTTACGGCAGCCGAATTGACGGCCGGTAACTACGTGTTGATGGGCAAAAGCGACAACTTCACTTTTACCACCGGTCAGAACCAGAATTCCAACCGCCCATTTGGCGAGCGGGGCCTGCTCGGCTTGTACGTTGCCAGCACCGCCACTAAGGTCTACATCTTCCTCGGGGGTACAGTTGACCCGGGCAGCAATGCTTTCCAGCTTTTTCTGGACCTGCCCGGCGTAACTGGAGTGCCCGCAGGCACTTTCCTGCCCGCTGGTACGGCCGGCACGGCATTCGAGAAGCTCACCCGCATGAAGCTCGACCAGCAGGCCGACCTCGCGCTGTCGCTGCGTGGCGATGGTGCCCCGGTAGGCACGGCTCCCCAGCCGTACAAGATTGAAGGTGCTGTTTACACTTCGGCAACGGCTGTGCAAAGCCGCCAACTCACCACCACTGCCGGCCCGGTAGTTGGCGACGGTACTGCTCTCACGCTGGCTTCGTCGGTAACAGTTGCTCCCTACGCGGCTTTCAACGGTGCGCGCGTTGCTTACCGCAATACCAGCGACGGTAAAATTGACACCAACCCCGGCAACGTGGCTCTCTATACTACCGCTGCCTACGCGGGTGTGGGTTCGTACGGCTGGGAGATTGAGCTCGACCGTGCTGCCCTGGGGGCTACAGCTGCTAACTCGGCTTTCCGCATCTTCGCCCTCTACAACAACGGCAACGGCGGCTACGCTTCGGGCGAGTTTATTCCCAAGTCGACCAGCGCTACGCTGCCCGCCGTTTTCCCCAGCCCCAACCTTGGTGGTGCTGACAACGGAAGCACTGGTAACGATGTTGACTTCGGCGTAATTCCAGGTGTGCAGTCGGCTGGTTTCGCCCTCGGTGCCAGCGGTACCCTCGGCAGCAAAGCAGCTGATGCTGCTGCCGTGGCCATGCAGGTATTCCCCAACCCCGCCAATGGTGTAGCCACAGTGGCCTACAACGTCGGTGCCCGCGCCGAAAACGTTAATGTTGTTCTGACCGACCTGATGGGCCGCGAGGTGAAAGTGCTGACTACGGGCCTACAAGCGGCTGGCGTGCAAAGCACGACGGTGAGCACCGCCAACGTAGCCGCCGGCACCTACCTGGTGCGCGTGCAGGTGGGCGATAAAGTATCGACCCGCAAAGTGGTGCTGCTGTAATACATTTCTGAACTTGCACAAAAAAGCCCCGTCGCATGCGCGACGGGGCTTTTTGTTGGGCGAAACTAACCTCATCGCGATTTGGATAGTAACAACCTGACAGATGTAGCAGCTATTTTGCGTCTCATTATTGCTAATGTTGGCTAGCCGACGCAGTTCCAGTTGTTCTGCTACGAGGTCGAGGTGTGGACGTACCGCTCTATCGGGAGTAGCACTGCTGGGCTGCTCGATAAGCCCAGCATGACCGCCTTTTGCTACGGTTACTTTTGCGCACTTCCTTATAACAGTTTTCAGTTTGGTATACGGGAGTAGAGACGCGACATTTTGCGTCTCGTTGTTGAACGGCTTCCGGGAGCATCGGCTACCGATTTCGTTATACGACGAGACGCAAAATGTCTTGCCTCTACTCATGCAAACGGCCATACACCAACCTGGAAAATACTCTAAAATATGCCTTTACAACAACCAATCGCAGGTATCCGACTAGGGCGTGATGACATTAAGAAATAAGCTATATGTTTACTGCTTAGTTATTTTTCAGTATGCGACGTCACGAAATTTCTGATGCTACCTGAGTCCTAGTCGCCCCGCACCTTTCCGGCAAGGCCGCCGATGGCGGGGCGACGGCCGTCGACAACCGGCTGTTTTTCAACGCCGTGGTGTGGATAATGCGCACTGGCTGCCCGAACGCTTCGGCAAGTCCGACACGGCCCGCAAACGCTTCCGCCGGCTGGCCGAAAAAGGCGTGTGGCACCGCCTTTTCCAGGCCGTCCAGGCGCCGGAACTGGATTGGGTGCTGCTCGACTCGACCATTGTGCGGGCGCACCAGCACGCAGCGGGCCAAAAAAAAGCGATGCCCACACCGAGTGCCTCGGCCGCAGCCGGGGCGGGATGAGCACCAAAATTCACGCCTGCGTCGAGTCGCTGGGCAACGCCGTGCGCCTGCTCGCCACCCCCGGCCAGGCCGGCGACAGCCCGCAGGCGCTGCCCCTGCTCGACGGCCTCGAAGTGGGCCAGGTGGTGGCCGATACGGCCTACGACAGCGACCAAACCCGCGCCCATTGCGCCCAACGCGGCATCGAAGCCGTCATCCCCAGCCACCCCAACCGCACCCAACCGCTGCCCCTGGACGAGAACGCCTACCGCGACCGCAACAAAATCGAACGCTTTTTCGGGCGCTTGAAACAGTACCGCCGCCTGGCCACCCGCTACGAGAAGACCATCATTTCCTTCCTCGCACTCTGGCATATCGGAGCAGCACTTGATTGGCTTAGATGAATAAATCATTTCTTAATGTCCTCACGCCCTAATGTGTCAAGCATCAAAGTAGGTACTAATGGCAGAGCATGTTAAAACAAAGAAGCCGCTGGATATCCAGCGGCTTCTTTGTTTTGATTGAAAATCAATTGCAGCGGCCAGGGCCAACGCAACGAAACGACAATTAGGGAGTGATAGTAAGCGTACCGCCCGTAACGGTTGCGCCGCTTCCATCTACCACCAACTTGACGGTGTAGGTGCCGGCAACTGCGACAGTCATGTCCTCGCCGTTGGCCTTCAAAGGAGTCGGGGCTGCGCCGGGAACCAGAGGTTTCGTCAGTCCACCCAGGTTTACCGACCAGGCCTGGTTCTGACGGAACTTGAAATCGCCGGCAGTAAGCGCAGTTCGAGCCATGTAAGCTTTTGCATCACAATCCCAGATTAACTGAATGCCCGCCTCGGTGATGGCGCTACCACTGGGCCATCCCTTCCCGGCCGGGCCTACCAAGGCCCAGGTGTCGGAGTTGGGCGGAAGACACTCTTTGTAAACCGTAGCAGTTAACGAAACGACATTCGACACAAACGTATGTCTGTCTGGATTAACATCGTTACCAATTACGGTAGCCAGGCGCACGTAAACCGGCGTGGGCACGGCAGGGGCTAAGCCCAGTCCATACAGGACCGAATTCAAATCCTGAACCGTGATGGTTTTGGTAGTGCCAACGCCAGCATCAATTACCCCCGGATAACCGAAGCCATCAGCCGTTTTGGCAAACTGTAGTTGGTAGCTAACTACTGGGGCAGCCGTGCCTTCCGAATTGCTCCAGGCAAACGAATTAGTAGGCGTCCAGTTGTAGGTGAGAACGTTTTGGGCACCATTCGCTTGCACCAGCGTCACGCTGGTAGTCGATGCAGAAAGCACCGAGGTATTCGAGGGTTCCAGCGTTACTTTAGTTTCATCCTTCTTACAGGACGTCAAAGCCGCGCCGGCGAAGGCAACGGCCAAGATTGGGGTAAGCCACTTTTTCATAAAACAAGAGTTGAAAAATTAAAGGGAGGAAATAACTCCGGCTGTGAACCAACAACTTGCCAATTGGAATAGTGTCGGGCCAGCAAACGATAAGCAATTTATTCGGTTGCGTAGGGAATGCAGCACCTGCTTTCCCTACGCAACCGAATAAATTGCTTAATAGCCGTCGTTCTGTTTCAGGTTGGGGTTGGCAGTGAGGTCGGCTAGGGGCAACGGAAACACATTACGGGTGGCCGCAACTGAGCGCCCGGCGGCAACGCCACCTTTCCAGGGCCAGAGGTAAGTGCTGGTCGTGAACTGGCCGTAGCGGATAAGGTCGGTGCGGCGGGTGGCTTCCCAATGCATTTCCCGGGCGCGCTCGTCGAGTACGAAGTTCGCCGTCAACTGCGCATCCGAAATGTCGGCCGTGGCACTAGGCGTGGTGATGGGCAAGCCGAAGCCCCGGCGACGAATCTGATTGATATACCCCACGGCCGTGGCACGGTCGGTGCCAGCCGCACTGCGAGCCGTAGCCTCGGCGTAAATGAGCAGCATATCTGCCAAGCGCAAC
>JALYUI010000585.1 GCA_030853845.1 Bacteroidota bacterium
CTTGCGCGGTAAAGATGCTTCGCTCCGCTCTGCATGACGTGCTTATTTTGTTCTTGTTGTAAATACAAAGGGCCGTGTGCTTGCCTTTGCCAATAAAAATACCGATATTTGCCCCCTGATTGCCAGGCCCTACCAGGCCTAAAACACGCAGAATCTCATTCCCCGCCACTTTTTTAGCAGGAGGACCATACCATAGCAGCTCCGAATCGTCGGTACGTGCCCCGCCAGCAGGTGGAAGAGCCGTTCAAAATCAATCAAAAAATCCTGGCCCGCGAGGTACGACTCGTTGGCGACAATGTCGAACAGGGTGTTTATCCAACGGACCAGGCCCGGAAAATGGCCCAGGAGCAGAATCTCGACCTTGTTGAGATTTCGCCCACGGCCACCCCGCCCGTCTGCCGCGTCATCGACTACTCGAAATTCAAGTACGAGCAGAAGAAGAAGACCCGCGAGCTGAAAGCCAAGCAGACTAAGGTCGTGCTGAAGGAAATTCGTTTCGGCCCCAACACCGACGAGCACGACTTCGCTTTCAAGGTGAAGCACGCCCAGGAATTTTTGCGCGAAGGTGCGAAAATTAAGAGCTACGTGCATTTCGTGGGTCGTAGCATCGTCTTTAAGGAACGGGGCGAAATCCTACTGCTCAAGTTTGCCCAGGCCCTTGAGGACCTGGCTAAAGTAGAGCAGCTGCCTAAGCTCGAAGGCAAACGCATGTTCCTTTACCTTGCCCCCAAAGCGGCGGTAGTGGCCAAAGCCGCTGCCAAGCCGACCCCGGCCGCCGACCCCAAAGCGGAGAAGAAAGCCGCTAAACCGGCCGACGCTCCCGCCAAGCCTTCTTCCGACGATGCCCCGGCTCCGGCCGAAGCCGCCGACTAGCTTTTTCCCGGTTGAAGATGGCTTGCCGACCACCGGTCAGTGAGCAATCAACAATCAACAACCAACCCTCCAACAACCACTACAATGCCGAAAGTAAAGACGAAATCCGGTGCTAAGAAGCGCTTTGCGCTCACCGGAACGGGCAAGGTGAAGCGGAAGCACGCCTTCAAATCGCACATTCTGACGAAGAAGACCACCAAGCAGAAGCGCGGCCTGACCCACACCGGGCTGGTAAGCAGCGCCGACATGAATCGGGTGCGTCAGATGCTCAATTTCTAATTATGAATTAGAAATTATGAATTAGAAATTGGTCATTTCACACCGAACAAGTTTTAATTCATAGCTCACTTACTCATAATTCATAATTTTCCCCAACCAGGCTTCCGGCCGCAACTTTAAGCTTCAGCAGATGCTGGGCGCCGGCTGCCAAAAACTCTCAAGGTTATGCCAAGAAGTGTCAACCACGTGGCCTCGCGCCACCGCCGTAAGAAAATCATGCGTTTGGCGAAAGGCTACTACGGCCGTCGCAAAAACGTGTGGACCGTAGCTAAGAACGCCGTTGAAAAAGGCCTTCTTTACGCTTACCGCGACCGTAAAGTAAAGAAGCGTGAGTTTCGCGCCCTCTGGATTCAGCGCATCAACGCCGGCGCGCGTGAGCACGGCCTGTCGTACTCGCAACTGATGGGCGGCCTGAAAAAGGCCGGCATCGAGCTCAACCGCAAAGTGCTGGCAGACTTGGCCCTGAACCACCCGGCTGCCTTCAAAGGCATCGTGGAGAAGGTAAAATAACTGCCCTCGGGCAGTATTGACCAGGAAGACGCTGGCCCTACACAGGGTTCAGCGTCTTCTTGTTTAATGCCCTCGGGATTGGGTTAAGGTTTCCGTACTGGGGCTGCTGCTAACTGGCCAGACCTGGCCCAAACAAAAAAACCGCCTCAGCGCAATGCTGAAACGGTTTTCGACGTAGCGGGAGGCGGGCTCGAACCGCCGACCTCAGGGTTATGAATCCTGTGCTCTAACCAGCTGAGCTACCCCGCCGGGTTTTGTGGGTGCAAAGGTACGGCGCTGCTTAGTGGCTGTGCAAGCCTAATCCCCGAAAAAACACTGTTTTTATCATGCGCCCCGTTGGCTTCGTGCCCAGGAGGGCGCCGAATTTTCGACTTCCTCTCATGGCTGAACCTGATATTCAAACGAAAACGCGCTTCGTGGCGGAATTCCCCGTTAACGCTTCGCCCAAAATTCTTTTTCCCTACTTGGCTACGGCTTCCGGCCTGACCCAGTGGTTTTGCGACGATGTGCGCTACGTGGAGGGCCAGCGGCTCAATTTTATCTGGGATAACGAAAACCATTACGCCGAGATTTCCAGCCAGCGCCTGAACCGCTCCGTGCGCTTCGTTTTCCTCGACGACCAGCGCCAGCCGCTGCCCGATGCCAATTCGCTCGAGTTTTTACTCGACTCGTCGCAGGTAACCGATGAAGTTTACCTGCGCGTGACCGACTACTCAGCCGGCCACGATGCCGAGGAGCAGCAGGAAATGTGGGAAGGGCTTATTGCCAAGCTGCGCGAGCAGGTCGGCGGCTAACTTTGCCGCCACCCTGGCACCGTACCCCGTCGGCCCGGCCGGCGGGGTACTTTTTTGTCCATTGCGGCGTTGGCTACGCATGCGGGGCCGCTTTCCCGACTAATAGATTATGCTGAAAAAGCTTGATAAACTGATTCTGAAGGCCTTTGCCGGGCCATTTTTGCTCACCTTCGCGGTCGTGCAGTTTATTCTGCTTACGCATACGCTGCTGAAGTACCTCGACGACATTATCGGCAAAGACCTGGGCACGGCTGTGCTGCTCCAACTGCTGTTCTATTTCAGCGTACTGATTGTGCCGATTTCCTTGCCGCTGGCCGTGTTGCTGTCGTCGCTCATGACCTACGGCGGGCTGGGCGAGCACCACGAGCTGACGGCCATTAAGGCGTCGGGCATTGCCCTCACACGCATTCTGCGGCCGGTGGCGTTGGTGACTACCGCGCTGGCCATTGGGGCCTTCTGGTTCAACGAAACCATCGTGCCCAAAGCCAATCTGAAAGCGTACAGTCTGCTCTGGGATGTGAGGCAGCAAAAGCTGGCCCTGGACATTCGCGAAGGCGTTTTTTACAGCGGTATCCCGGGCTACACCATCAAAGTGGATAAGAAAACCGGCGTGAATGGCGACCACCTGCACGGCGTCATCATTTACGACCATACCCAGAAATCGGGCAATGCCACGGTTATGCTGGCCGATTCGGGCCGCATGTTTACCCGCTTCAACGGCGGCTATTTGGGGCTGAAGCTTTTTCACGGCCACACTTACGTGGAGCAGCCCGATGCTTCCGACCGGGCCGGGGCCAGCTTTATCCGGCAGGGCTTCGATACGAGTATGGTGACCTTCTCGCTGTCGTCCTTCGGCTTGGGCCGAACGAAGGAAGAACTGTTTTCGACCAACCGCATGATGCTGAACATTTCCCAGCTGCACGAAGCCACCGATTCGGTGCAGAAGCGGCTGAGCATGGAGCAGGTGCTGCTGCCGCGCCAGATGAATGGCTACTACACCTACGTGCGGTTTGATACCACCGGCCGGGCCGACAGCCGCAAGTCGGCGGCAATGCAGGTGCCCGCCAAAAAGCTGCCGCCTATTTCACTCAATATCGTGCAGCAGGCCCAGAACCGCGCCCGCAACCTCATGGCTTTCACCAGTTCCACGGCCGACCGCCTGAATGAGTATGCCCGCAACTCGGTTCTATTCCGCATCGAGGTATACCGCAAATACACCCAGTCGGTGGCCGTGCTGCTCATGTTTCTGATTGGCGCGCCATTGGGCTCCATC
>JALYUI010000597.1 GCA_030853845.1 Bacteroidota bacterium
GGCCACCCTTCATCCCGACCTGCTGTACTACCCGCGCTATCTGCTGGAATTTGAGTCGCCGCTGCTACTGTTGGGGCTGCTGCTGGCGCTGGGGCTGGCGGCGCGGCAGTGGCAACGTGGGCAGTGGCGGCGCGGGCAGTTGCTGCCGCTGCTGTCGTATCTGCTGGTATGGGCGGGCTGTTTGCTGGCCGGCATGTCGCTATTGATTAAGGCGCCGCGCGGGCTGCTGCTGGCTTACCTGCCGCTGGCTGCGCTGGCGGTGCTGGGCGGAAGGCGCGTATTGCCTGGTTGGGCATTGCTGGTAGTTTTAGCGCTGGCGGTAGGGCTAAATCTGTCCCGCATTCAGCAGCAGCTTTACGCGCCGCTGCCCGGGCGCTACCCGGCCGTGGCGGCGTGGCTGCGGCAGCACGGCGCTATCCGTGTAGCCAGCACCGTGGGCAACGGCCTTGCGCCGTACCTGGATGCCCGCCAGTCACTCACCGTCATCAACGACGAGCGGCAGCTGGCGGCCCTGCGCCGGGCCGGTTACGACTATGTGCTGCTCGACGGCTACTGGCGGGTGGCCAACGTGGCGCGGTTCGATTCGCTGCGGCGGCAGACGCCCGTAGCTGCCTGGCCCGCCCCGGCCTTACGGCAGCCGCTGCTGTTTCTGGAGCATTCGGAGTTTACCGGGCTGGGCTATGCCGAAACCCAGGCCGCCGCCCGGGCCGCCGCCGCCGATTCGCTGCCCCTGCGTCTGTACCGGCTGCGCTGAAGGTCAGACGAGCGGGCAAGAAAAGCCTCTGCATGCCAACAGCTTATGCGTCAGTATCAGCAGCCTTTAGCGGCCCAGAAATCAGCTGTCTTTGGACTTACGCAGTTGCTAAATCCTATTAGCCGCAAAGCGGCGACTCAACTCGTAAGTCCTATGTCATATACGCTTCTTCCAAGCTGTTTAACCAAGTAAACGAAAACCCCCGCTACGTCTGACGTAGCGGGGGTTACTTTTCGGAGACGCCCGGTGGCTATTGGGCCGTGGGAGGCAGCGAGTTAGCATCAATACCGGGGATATTGGCGCGGTAGCCCCTGTTGATGGCCCCAATGAAAGCGTTGGCCAACTGAGCATTGCCGCGCGGAGTTAACGAGTAATAGTCTAATGAGAAGAAATTGCCCCGTACCGGCAACAGGTTGTATACCACCCCTGAGTTAGAAGTGCCGTCAGCTAATGAATTGAACAGTAAGTCATTTAGGTTTAGAGTACGCTCACCAGTACTACTAGTGAGCACCGGCATATTATAGAGCTTTGCCAGAGCATTAAGGCCTGGCAGCACACTGGATGATGAAGGGTTGTCGAAGTTGTTATAGCTGCTGATGGCGGCGTTCAACAGGTTCATCTCTGTGGTTTCGTCCAGCACGTCGGCATTGACAATGGGGTTGCGGATGTCGCGCCCGTAAGGAAGCATCAGAGAAGTGCTGCCCACCTGTACACGCGTCAGCAGCCCAATCCGGGGCAGGGCCGTGGCCAGCACGTAGTCTTTGGGCGAAATTTGGCGTACCGTCCCGCCATTATCTTCGATATAAAGCAGGTTCTGGTCGCCGAAACGGGTCTGGAGCTGGGCTTCGAGAACCGTGCCGGCCCCCAGGCGTAGCAGCGGCAGCGAAGTGGCATCGGGCAGCTTGGCAATGATGCCGGGGCGGCCGCCGGCCGTCAGCACGTCCAGCACTTTCCGGGCGTTGCGCTTCATCTGGTTCACGAACGAGGTAGTGGGAGGCGTGCCGCAGGTGCCGCCGCTTTTAATAAAAGGCATCAGGTCGTCGAGCCCCATGAAGAAGGTGAAGAACGTGGCCGATGAGCTGGCCGTAGTCACGGCCTGGAGATAGGTGCGGTTGTCGGCAGCGGGCAGCAGGCGCTCGAAGTAAGGGTTGAAAGGCGCGCCCGGGATGGCGTTTGCGGCATTGCCCAGGCCAGTTACCTCCAGCTGGCCGAGCGCCAGACCGGCCACGCCCAGGTTCTGAGGTAGGGTGGCCGAAGTGGTGCTGCGGGCCAGCACCATAGTGTCGGGGCTGGCGCAAGACGATGAGTTGGCGTAAGTGCGAAGCACGGACTGGCCAGCCACGCGCCGAACGCGAGGCAGGTCGGTGCCCGGTACAAAGTCGATGAATGTCAGGTAGCCCGAGCCGCTGCCCTCTTCCAGCAGCGGCTGGCTGAAGGTGACCGAAGCCGCCGCGCGGCTCAGCTGCTGGGCCAGCAGGTTTGGGAACGAGTAGCTCTGGCTGGCGCGGGTGAGGCCCCCGGCGCTCACGCCGGCCGTGTAGGAGTCGCCCACGGCCACGTAGCGCGTCACGTTGATGGTGGTGGCGGGCGTGGGGTTGTCCTGGCCCGGGGCGCAGGCGGCCAGCAGCAAGGTGCCGGCCACTATCAGCCCGGCCCGGAAACCAAAAGCAGAACAGGAATAATGATTCTTCATGCTAAAAAGTCGAAATCGTCGATATAAACCAGAGGGAGAACGAAGCCATCCAGGCGCTCAAAAGCCGCCAATGGCTCCTGTAAAGTCGGCCCTTAAAAAGCCATAGCTACGCCCACCGAAGCCGTTTGAGTGGCCTGGCGGTAAGTGCCGCTCACGTTGGCAATTTTGGCGCTGAGCAGGTTGGCGCGGGCTGTGCGCAGCTGGCCGTATTCGAAGGAATAGCCGGCCTCCAGGCCCAGGCGGCTGGTGAGCTGGTAGCACAGCCCGGCCGAAACGCCGAGGCGGTTGGCATCAATAAACTCTGGGTTGATGAATTCGTCGCGGATGGGCGACTCATCGTAGCGGATGCCGCCTAGCACCGTCAGTTTCGGTAGGGCCTGGTACTCGGCCCCCACCCGGAAGGCCAGGGCATCTTCGTAGCGGCGGGCCGTGCTGATGCGGCGCGCCGGCTGGGTGCCGCTGGCGGCAATGTTCAGCGTGAGCGAGTCGAGGCTGCTCCAGCCGCTGAGCACGAAGTCGAAGGTGAGCAGCAGCTTGGGGGTAATGCGGTTGGCGATGCCCACCGACAGGGTGCTGGGCAGGTTCAACTGGCTGCTGTAGGCGGTGCTGGCCGGGTACAGCACCGCGTCGCGCGCCGGCACGCCGGCGTAGGTGAGGCTGCCGTTGTTCATCTTCAGCTTCACGCCGCTGCGGTAGCTGATGCCAAAGGCTAGGTTATCGCCGGTGCGGCCGTAGAGGCCCACGTTGAAACCGTAGCCCGAGCCGCTGGCGCTGAGCTGGGAGTTGGCGGCCGGGTCGTCGTAGCGGCCCAGGGCCAGGCGCTGGCTGTATTTGCCGTAGGCGTAGATGAAGCCCGCGCCAGCGCTGAAGTTCTCGTTCAGCTTAATGCCCACCGTGGGCTGCACAAACCCGGTGTTGAGCTGGCTTTCCTGAATCACGGAGCGGCCTTCCCAGTTGCTGGGCCACTTGGTGTGGTAGCCGTAGGGCGTGTTCACGGCCAGGCCCAGGGCCACGCGGGCATTCAGGCCGTAGGTGGCGTAGAGGTAGCCGCCGGGCTGTAGGGTCAGGTCCTGGTCGGTGCGCTGGTAGGTGTCCTGGCCCACAAACGAGGCCCGCCGCACCTGCCCGAGGCCGCCAATGCTGATGCGGGTGAGCGAGTCGGCCCACTGGCCCAGCATACCGGGGTTGGTGCTTAGGCCGGCAATGCTGTTGATGTAGGCGGTGCTGGCCCCGCCCAGGCCCAGGATGCGGGCGCCCTGCGGACCAGTATCGAAACCATTGGCCGAAGCCGTCAGGGTGCAGCAGGCAAGAATCAGAAAGAGAAAAGGTTGACGCATACGGGCGGTTTGACGGAAAATTGGGAAACAAATGTACACAATGGCCGGCTAGTAGCGCCGCTGCGAACCAGCCAAATTCTGCAATCCCCGGATTTTAACTTCACGGAAACGTCACCATCTGCTTTGTTCCCGAAATCGTCCCGCCCCGCCTGCCGATTGCGCCGGCCGGGTAGGTGCTTAGCGCTTCACGCCCAGGCTGTCGAGCCGGTGCTGGTAGCGGCGGGCATTCAGCCGGTGCTGGGCGTAGGTTTCGGCGAAGTCGGAGAAGCCGCTGCCATCGGGCCGGGCGCAGAAAAACAGGTTCTTATTATGCGCCGGTTTGAGCACGGCCAGCAGCGAGCCCGGCAGCGGGGTGGTGATGGGGCCGGGCGGCAGGCCCTTGTGCCGGTAGGTATTGTAGGGCGAGTCCACTTTTTTATCCACGTTCAGCACGCGCTTGCGGCTACCCAGGCCGTGCAGAGGCCAGAGTAAAGTCGGGTCGGCCTGCAGGGGCTGGCCGTTGCGCAGGCGGTTGAGGTACACGGCGGCAATCAGGGGCTTATCGGTGGGCTGGGCCGTTTCGCGCTGCACGATGCTGGCCAGCACACTCACCTGGGTGCGCGTCATCTTCATTGAATCGGCCCGGGCCTGGCGCTCGGGCCGCCAGAACCGCCGGTAGCGGGCCGCCACCGAATCGAGGAAAACCCGGGCACTGCTGTTCCACAGCAGCCGGTACTGTCCGGGAATGAACATCGTGCGAATGGTGCAGGTGTCAAGGTGGTAGCGCCGTTGCAGGCCCTCATTATCGCCCAGCAGCAGCGCTAGTTTGAAGGAGTCGGTTTCGAGCCGGCCGCACACTTTGCGCGGTAGCTGCTCCAGGTAATGAAAGGGCTTCAGCTCGAACTGCACCGTGTCCTGATGCCCGAACAGCAGCATTTTCACCAGGTCGATGTTGCCCATGCCGGGCTCCAGCCGGTAGCGGCCGGCCCGCACGTGGGCGGGGTAGTCGTGGTGCTCGGCCACCCAGCGGAAGGTGGCCGGCTCGCGCAGCAGCTCGTGCTTTTGCAGCGAGTCGAGCACCGCCGCGTAGCCCGTACCGGTACGGATGTATAGGTAGGCCGGGCCTTCGGCGAAGGCCGTGACGTTGGGCCGGTAGGCCACCCGCCAGGCTGCGTAGCCGGCTGCGGCGGCCAGGGCCAGCAGCAGCAGGAAGTAGGGGAAAAGGCGGCGGGTTTGGGAATGCAAGGGCAGGGGAGGAATGTAGCGTGGACTCTGCGAGTCCGCGCGTGGAGCGGTCGTATACTACTCGGTTAATCGTTCACCAATCGTTCAAACGCGCGGACTCGCAGAGTCCACGCTACAATTCACCCGTCCACCACCGCCGCCACGGCGGCCTCAAACGCTGCCTTTTCCGCCTGCCGGGCAATTTCAGTAGGGGCCGCTGCGCGCGACTCGCAGTCGGCAATGGGGCAGCGCTCGCAGGTTTCGTTCACGATGCGGAAGGGCAGGGCCGGGTCGGCCAGGAAGCGGACGTGCTGTTTCAGGTTGTCGTCGCAGCGCAGACCCACGGTTACGCTCAGGGCCATTTGGGTGGGCGTGCCGGCGCGGGCCAGCGTGAAGCAGAGGTACTCGTCCTCGGTGCCGAAGTAGCGGGATTTTTGCGCGCCGGCCACGGTCACGGGGGCTTCGGCGGTGTCGGGCAGGGGCAGGGCGCGGGCGTCGGCCAGCAGGCGCAGGCTCACCCAGCGGCGGCAGTAGTGCTCGTTCAGCTCGTTGCCGTGGGGGTTGTGCAGGCGGGCCAGATGCAGCTCCTTAGTCAGCTCGTAGGGGGCCTCAGCGTCGGCTTGGTCGAAGCGCAGAAAGAACAGGCTTTGCAGCCCGAAATGACGCGGCAGCAGCGTGGTAAGGCGCTGCATAAACATCTCGGGGCTCACGTCGTAGCGCGTCATCAGGTCGAGCAGCAGGTCGGGGCTCCACTTTTTGGCCGCGAATACCTTCTTCACGTCGCGCAGCAGGCTCTCCTCCTCCATCAGCAGCGCCCCGGCAAAGTAGGAGGCCTTGAAGTTGTTCAGGACCTCATCGAAGGAGCTCACCTGCAGGCTGCTGCTTACGTAGGGACGCTCCGTCAGCTTCAGGTAGTTGAAGGCCACCTCGCGGCCCAGCACGAAAGCCTGCTGGCCCCGGCTCAGCCCCGGCCGTAGCAGCAGCCGCCTGGTTTTGGGTTGAAACACGCTCCGTAGCCGGGCCTGGGTGGCCACGGCGTGCTGGCCCAGCGTGGTATAGTCCAGTGTGTAGCCGTATTCCTCCTTCAGCACGCGCTCCAGTTGGCTTAGGTCGAAAGGCGCGGCGGTGCTC
>JALYUI010000610.1 GCA_030853845.1 Bacteroidota bacterium
GGCGAAACCAAAGGCTTGCCCAACCACGTGCACGCCCTGATTCACGACCTCAGCACCCGCCTCGACGCCCTATGGCGCTACGACCAGTGCATCGCCAACGCCGAGAAGGGCGGGGCCGATGACGCCAAGCAATTCTGGCAGGACCTCAAAACGCAAGAAGTGAAGAACGTAGACCGCCTGAAGGAGCTGATTCGTTAGCGCGTAAAAGACGGTGGCTTCTAGCCGTTTTATCCCTTCGACCCTGGCTGATTGGCCCGGCGGCAACTTGGTGCCGTCGGGCCTCTATGCGTTAATTTACTAATAATCATTGTTTTATGTCTGTCGCTGTTTCACACCCCGAAGCCCACCTCACCAGCTCCGCCTTTCTACAGGACATCGTGATTGGCCTCTCCGATGGCCTGACGGTGCCCTTCGCCCTGGCCGCCGGCCTGAGCGGGGCCCTGCAGTCGTCGGGCCTCATCATCACGGCGGGGCTGGCCGAAATCGTGGCCGGCTCCATTGCCATGGGCCTGGGCGGCTACCTGGCTGGCCGCACCGAGGTAGAGCACTACGCCGCCGAACTGGCCCGCGAGCACGAGGAAGTGCGCACTGTGCCCGATGTGGAGCGCCGCGAGGTATGCGAACTGTTCGTAGAAATGGGCCTCTCCGACGCCACCGCCACCCAGGCCACTGCCGAGTTGGTGCAGGACCCCGCGCAGTGGGTGCGCTTCATGATGAAGTACGAGCTGGGCCTGGAGGAGCCCGACCCGCGCCAGGCCCCTAAAAGCGCCGTTACCATTGCCGCGGCCTACGTGGCGGGCGGCCTGCTGCCGCTAAGCGGCTACGTTTTCACCGCCACCCCGGCCGAGGGGTTGCGCTGGTCGGTGCTCATCACGCTGCTTTGCCTGCTGGTGTTCGGGTATTTTAAGAGCCGCCTCACCGGCCAGCCGCCGGTGGCTGGGGCCCTGCGCATGGCGGCCATTGGCGCGGCTGCCGCCGGGGCCGCCTACTACGTGGCCCGGCTGGTGCAGGGGGTGTAAGGCATTTAGCTTGGACTCTGTGAGTCAGCGCGTGGGAACGTTATTCGATGCCCCCACGCCCGGACTCACAGAGTGCAGCCACTGCCCGCGCCATGTGAAGGCAAGGTTAAGAGAAATAGATAAAAGTATATTATACTTGACATTACAAACTACTTCTTTCTACCTTACCCCTTCACAATATGACTCATGCTTACTTAGCCAGGAAGTTTTGTGCCACCGGGATTTGCCTGCTGCTGGGCCTGCTGCTGCCTGCGGCAGCGGGGGCCCAAACCGGCCAGCGGTTTACGCTCGTGGGCCGCGTGCGCGATGTCGGCGGGCAGGGCCTGCCGGGCGCCACGGTACTACTGCGCGGCACCACCCAGGGCGCCACCAGTGGCTCCGACGGGGCCTACTCCATCACGACGGGTACGCTGACACCGGGGCCCTACACGCTCACGTTTTCGCTGGTGGGCTACAAAACGGAGGTGCGCCCGCTCACGCTGGGCGGGGCCGCAACCGTAACCACCGACGTGCTACTGGCCGAAACCCGCCAGAACCTCGACGAAGTGGTAGTGGTGGGCTCCACGGTAACCACCAGCCGGCGCGAGCTGGGCAACGCCATCAGCACCATCAGCGGCAATGAGCTGACGCAGAGCGGCTCGGGCGGCGTACTCAACTCCTTGCAGGGCAAGGTGCCGGGCGCGCAGATTGTGCAGAACTCGGGTGACCCCGCTGGCTCCATCTCGGTGCGCCTGCGCGGGGTGCATTCGCTGGCCGGCTCTTCCGACCCGCTCTACGTTATTGATGGCGTGATAATTAGCAACGCCAGCACCAACGTGTCGCAGTTAGCGGCGGCCAACGACGTGGGCGCGGCCAACCCCGGCCAGAACCGCCTGGCTGACCTCAACCCCAACGACATTGCCAGCATCAACGTCATCAACGGGGCCGCGGCGGCGGCGCAGTACGGCTCGCGGGCATCCAATGGCGTGGTGCTCATCACCACCAAGCGGGGGCAGAACGGCGCGCCGCGCGTGTCGTTTTCTACCAGCCTTCAGCTCAACGAGTTGCGCCACATGGTGCCGGTGAATACCTACGGCAAGCAGTTTGGCTTTGCCGGGCTGCGCCTCTATCCGATTGGCGGGATTTCGCCGGCCCAGGTGGCGGCCAACCCCGGCACTACCACTACCGGCATCACCCGCGCCAACGCCACTACCCAACTGGCTACCAATGAGGTAGACGTGACGCGCTACAACTACTTCGACCAGATTTTCCGCAAGGGCTACGGCACCGACAATGCCGTGTCGGTGGCCGGCGGCTCGGAGCGCACGCAGTACTACTTCTCGCTGGCCTACCTCAAAAACCAGGGCATCATCAAGGGCACCGATTTCACGCGCTACAACCTGCGCGCCCGCATCGACCAGCGCCTCACCGACTGGGCCAAGGTGTCGGCGGGCGTGAGCTACATCAACAGCGCGTCCAATGAAAAGGCCAATGGCAACGTCTTCTACAGCCCCATCAACTCGGTCAATATCACCAACAACATCTACGACATTACCCAGCGCGACGCCAGCGGCAACCTGCTGGCCATAGAGCCCACCCGCGTAAACCCGCTCTCGACCATCGAGGACATGAAATTTACCCAGGGCATCAACCGCACGGTGAGCGACGTGCAGGTGAATCTCACGCCCGCCAAGGGCCTGTCGGTGGATTATGTACTGGGCGTGGATGCCTACTCGCAGGCGGGGCAGAGCTACATTCGGCCCTACCCGTACCAGGCCACGGCGGGCCTGCCGGCCGCCCGCTACCCGCTGGGCTACGCCGCCAATGGCAACAACGTGGCCCTCCAGCTCAACTCCGACGTGAACGTAGGCTACGAGCATAATTTCACCGAAAACCTTAAGTTGAACCTACTGGCTGGCTACAGCTACCAGCTTAGCCAGCAAGATTATACCACTACGCAGGGCCAGAACCTGGCCCCGTTCATCACCACCATCAGCGGGGCCTCCAACACCACCGTCACATCAGCCTACCTGCCCGACCGCTTCGACCTGAGCGGCTACTACGGGCAGGCCACCGTGGGCTTCCGCAACCTGGCCTTCCTCACGGGCTCGCTCCGGCGCGACCGCTCCTCCAAATTTTCATCCTCCGAAACCAACCAGTTGTACCCCAAAATCAGCGGCTCGCTGGTAGTGTCCGATTTGGCCTTTTGGCAGGGGGCCAGCTACGTCAAGGCCATCAACAGCTTCAAGCTGCGGGCGAGCTACGGCGAGGCCGGCAACCTCACGGGCATCAATTCCTACGACCGCTTTTACCAGTTTACGCCGGTGGGCTTTTTGGGGAAAAATACCATTGTGCCCGGCACCACCCTGGCCAACCCCGCCGTGCGCCCCGAGCGCATGGGCGAGCTGGAAGCCGGGGCCGACCTGGGCTTTTTGGGTGACCGCGTGGGGCTGGGCATCACGGTGTACCAGCAGAAAATCAGGGACTTGGTGGTGCGCCGCAACCTGGCCGCCAGCACCGGTGGCTCCAGCATTGTGAACAACGTGGGCGCCATGGAAAACCGGGGCCTGGAAATAGTACTGAGCGCTACCCCCGTGAAAACCAAGGACTTTGCCTGGGACGTGACCCTCATCTACAACCGCAACCGCAACAAGATAACCGACCTGCCGGGCTCAAACGGCGCTACCCAGGCCATATCGGTAGATAACGTGGCCGGCGCGCCGGTGTACCTGCTCAACGGCCAGCCGGCGGGCGTGTTCTACGGCTCGGCCTACGCCCGCAACCCCGACGGCTCGCTGCTGCTCACGCCCCAGGGCTTCCC
>JALYUI010000640.1 GCA_030853845.1 Bacteroidota bacterium
TGCCACCCCAGCGGCCCAAGTAGCGGGAGTGTCTTCAGTTTCTGCTCACGGCAGCCGCAACTGCAACAGCCCAAACTCCGTCTGCGGTCCCAGAAACGACTGAATCTGCGGTAGCCGCGCCAGCAGAAACTCCGCCAGCTTGGCCACGGGCACTTGCGCGTTTTGCACGGCCACTACGCGGGGCGGAAACCCTTCGGCCAGCACCAGCCGCAGAAAATCCTCGTCCTTGGTCAGCACATCATAGCCGTGCTGCCTGGCGTAGCGCCAGATGCTGGTATCGGGGCTGTTATCCAGGTTGATGTCGCGGACGTGCAACACGGCCGCGCAATGCGGGCGCAGGTAGGCGGCCAAGCGCCAGGAAATGTTTTCGTCCAGTAGCAGGCGCATGAGCAGCTACGCGGCGGCCAGCAGCACAATGCTTTCCTTGTAGGCCGCATACAGCAGGCAGGCCCGTACCTGCGCTGCGCCGATGGCCGGAAAGTCCTCGGCAATATCGGCGGCGCTCATGCCGTTGGCCAGCATTTCCAGCACTTCGGCCACGGTCGTGCGCGTGCCCTTCACCACCGGCTTGCCGAAGCGCACCTGCGGGTTCAGTTCGATGTGGGCGGTGATGGCAGCGGTGTCCATACGGGTTGAATTAGGCGGGTGGTCAAAAATACGACGAATGAGAACAAAAGCTAACCGCTAATAGCCATCACCTATCCCGTCCCCACGCCCCGGCCGCCACCCCAGCGGCACCAGTAGCGCGAGTGTCTTGTTGCAATTGAGTTACGCAGCGTCCCGCAAAGCCAGTACCACTTCGGCGGCGATGCCCAGGCGCGTGTGCAACCGACGGGCAAAATCGAGGTTCATACTGCGCTTGCCGCGCATGATTTCGCTAAGGCGGGTTTCGGGAATGTCGAGCAGTTGGGCTAAAGCGCGTTGCCGCAGGCGTCGCTTAAACATTTCGACCTCCAATAAACTCGCTACAGTAGTGGGCGGGTTCGGCTCGTGGCCCGCCGCCACTTCGTAGCGGTCAATGGCATCGCGCAGAGCTAATAAGTAGGCATCGGGCGCGGCATCACTCTGCTCCACGGCCGAAGCCAGCGCGTAAAACTCGTCAATGGCCTGGTTCAATTCCGCATCGTTGGTGATGGGGCGAATGGGGCGTTCGGTGGAATGAGACATGAGTGTGCTGCTAACGGGTGAGTAATTGGGCTTTGCTGAGCTTACTGTATTCGGCGTGGGTGAAGATGCCGCGAATCAAAATAGTGCGGGTTTTAAAAAGCACGGCCGCCAGCAGCCGATAATGGTTGCCTTTGATATTGAACACAAACCGGTCGCCGCCAATCAGGTCGGTAGCCGACATATCATTGCGTAACACGGCGAAGCTCGCCCAATCTGCGGCTTTGGCAATCTGATACCACTCCTCCAGGCCCGCCGCCGCTTGGGCGTTGTCAGCCACGTAGTCGCGGATGGTCTTACGGTGCATTACAACCATACAACAAAGATGCATCGAAAAATTCCACTTTTCGGCATCTACTGCTGGATTGTGTAAGTTTTAAGCATAAGAAAGAATCGCCCGCCCCCGCGCCCCGCCCCCACCCCAGCGGCGCAAGTAGCACCAGTTTCTGCTGACGATACGCCACCAAGTACCCTTTTGGGCTGACCGGCGTTATCTTGCTGTATCATCAATTGCCCATTCGTCATGGCACCCACCGCACCCGTTCAGCCCACCAAGCTTAATAGTATCCAAATTAGCCTGCTGCGCTTGTTTGAGCGCGGCATGAGCGACGAAGATACCTTGGAGCTACGCCGCGTAATCGTGGCGCATTTGTCGCAAAAGATGCTGGCCGAAGTGGAACGCATTGATGCCGAGCGCGGCTACACGACCGAAGACTACGAACGGATGCTCAACGCTCCTTCCTGATGCATCGGGTAGTCGTTGATACCAACTGTCTACTCGCGTCGCTTAACCGCAACAGTCCTTTTCATCGTCTGTACGAATTGTTTGCCAGCGAGTCCTTCGAGTGGGTGCTCAGCAATGAGATACTCACCGAATACGAGGAGATTCCAGCGGCTCACTACTCCGCCACTACTGCCCAGCGAGTAACCGAAATTCTGCTGAACGCCCCCAATACGTCTTTTCAGGAAGCTTATTTCAAGTGGCAGCTCATCGAAGCCGACCCGGACGATAATAAGTTTGTGGACGTAGCCATAGCTGCCAACGCCGATTATCTGCTAACCAATGACCGGCACTTTGAGGTGCTGCGGCAGATTGACTTTCCGCGCGTACCGCTCATTGGCTTGCAAGCGTTTCTGGCAGAAATTCGGTAACGTCCCCCCAACCGCCACCCCAGCGGCGTAGGTAGCCGGAGTTTCGGCTGACGACCCCGCCCCCGTCCCCCGGCCGCCACCCCAGCGGCACAAGTAGCGGCAGTGGCTTCAGTTTCTGCTCACGGCAGCCGGTAGTTGCAACAGGACTTGCCTAGGAACTAGGGAGGCTGGCAAAGCGGCTAGACGGCTTGATTGGGGACTGGCGGCTATGCTTTGGAGTGCAGGTAGCGCCATGAAACGCGAAACCAGCATAATTTTATGAACTTACTGCAAAAAATATAATGATACTGGAACTTTACAAGAGCCTCTTTATCTTGTACCCACAGCTATATTCAGCATTTTGCATAAGCAATTTTCAAATTTTTAATAGTGTTACAAATGAAAAAAAATCAAGGAAGGACGCGGGTACTCAATATTGAGAAGGAATTATTAGGCCTCGTAAATGTCGGCGAAACATTTCGAGTCGGAGTATATTTTGACCAAAGTCTAATAGAAAGAGTTGATTTAGCAAAATATGGTATTGACACCACTTTCACAGAAGGTCTTACTCAAATACCTAAACCTATAAAGGCCAATACGAAAGCCAATATCAAAGGAAAATACGTAAGAAAACAACCAGAAGAGAAAACAGAAATAGAGAGACATATTTCCTATACACGACGAAAAGATGGCGCACATGTAGAGTATGACCGGATATATAATATATATACGAAGGTTCTACTTCATCAATTCAACGCACCTATTTCCTTCGAAAAAGATGAGGACGGAACTGAATTGCTATTATCTCCTCCAATGACGTTCGACCGGACTCAACAAGGCAATGAGAAATGCAAGCACATTATCAATGTCTTCTTAGAAGTTTTTCAGGACTATGACTTATTTAGAGAGGACTTAAATCCCTTCTTTAAATTTGAAAAGAATTTTGATGAAGAAATTCTACCAAGCGGCACGCTATCCGAAGCACGTACGGCTAGCGACCTTATAAGTCTGGTAGAACGCCATGCTGGGCCAGAAGAAGCACAATTTTTCGCTGATAGGCTTGATGTTTTCAAAGAATTCCAAGCCACAGTAAAGGCGGGGTCAAAAGGTATCAATGGCTATATGACTTTTGAATTCGACGGAAAAGACATTGTAGTAGCAGAATCCATTCGCAAGAATAATGCGACCTATGTCTTTAACAAACAAGGTTATCAAGAGGAAATCATGCGCGATAAGCAAGATGTCAGGAAAAACGGTCTTGCAATTAAGATTTTTAATCACCTTGATAATTGGGAACGAAACATCAGAACGTTTCTGAACACACACTAAATCTTTAGCAATTAGGAAAGCCCCGCCGACTTCACGTCAGCGGGGCTTTCTCATTTACAAAACCAACTACTAATTACACCGCCGGCATTTCCACGTTCTCGAACTTCACAGCACCGTCTTCCAGCACCGCTTCCACAACAGCATCTTTCGACACGCGGCCGGAGAGGATGTCTTTCGACAGCTCGTTCAGAATGACGCGCTGGAGCACGCGCTTCAGCGGGCGGGCACCGAACTGCGGGTCGAAGCCGGCTTCGCCCAGGTAATCCAGGACTTCGGGGGTGGCTTCGAGCTGGATGCCGGCTTCGGCCAGGCGCTGCTGGATTTGCTTGAACTGGATGTCGACAATCTTGCGGATTTCCTTGCGCTTGAGGGGCTG
>JALYUI010000649.1 GCA_030853845.1 Bacteroidota bacterium
CAGCTGGCCGGTGGCGGCCAGCGGACCGGGCAGCACGGCCGGCCCGTCGGGCGCGGGCTTGGTGCCGGGGTTGCCCGAGCAGCCCGGCAGCAGCAGCAGCCCGGCCGCCGCTATCATCAAAATAAAACAGGTGGTAACGATGCGCATCTGCCCGGGCCGGCGCGAAAAGTCCACCGCGCCGGCCCGGGCAAAGGTAGCGGCCCCAGCAGCAGCGCGGTTTACGGGGTCGTTGTCTTTTGAACTTTGCCCGACCGGAAACAGGCGTTCCGAGCAGTGCGGTCGGAGGGGCGCGGGCGTACCCGTCCCTCCGGCAAGTGGCTACTTGATAGCGGTATTTGCTCCCGGCGTACCCAGGGCCGGCGAGTTGCCAAGCTCATTCAGGCCCCAGTTGTAGGGCAGGTAGCTCACCCGCGCGCCCCGCTGCACGCGCACGTTGGCGTAGCGGTTCACGTAGTCGAGCACGGCCTGCTCGTCCAGGCCAAAGTCGGCCGCGTACCACTCGAACACGTTGGATAGCATGGCCATATCGCCGGCCAGCACGTTTTTGCCGGGGTCGTTGATGAACTTGGCGGCCTGCTCGTCGAGCTGCTGGCTCAGGCGCGGACCGAGGTAGGCCTCGTCGCGCAGCACGGGGCACGAGATGGCCGCGCACACCAGCCCGAAATGAATGCGCGGGTCGGCGTAGCGCTTGCGCAGAATCAGGTGCTCGATTTCGTTGAGCGAGTAGCTCTGCCCCCCCACGCTCACCAGGCTCTTTTCCCAGGGCGACTTGGGCGAGCCCAGAAACGAGCGGATGCGGATGTCCTGCATGCTGGAAATGGGGTAGTAGGAGGCAATAATGCGCACCGTGGCCGCATTGTAGAGGTTAATCCAAAACGCCTTTTTATCGTTTTCTGTCCACTGCTCCATGGCGTCGGGGGCCATTTTCTTGATGCGCAGCAGGTAGTCGTCAAGCGCCTGCGGATGGGCCACGATGGCTCGGTAGTCGACTTCGCCGCCGGGCGAAACGTGCGCGTGCAACAACTCATTCCAGCCATCGTGCAGGCGCACGGCATCCGGGTATTCGGGCGCGGAGCCCGCTGAAAAGGGACGGGCGGCCACGGCCAGCGACGCGCCCAACAGCAACAGGGAAAATAAAATGGATTTCATACGGGAATGGCGTGAAGTGAACAGCCTGATTTTGCCGGGCCAGACGCTTGCTCCGGCGCGGCCTTACAGCCGGCGCGCCTCCATTCCGACGAATATTTTTCCCGGGCGTTAAAATAGAAACCTCCGCATACCGTTGTAGCCGCATCCCTCATTTTAATGGTTTAGCCAGATGCTGCGTCGCTTGTCATCCTGCGGTCTTTTATTGTTGATTGCCGGCCCGCTGCTGGCCCAGTCGTGCACCGGGCCGGCGGCCCCCGCCGACAGCAGCGCCACCTTCTGGCAGCAGCAGTTGCGTTACCCGCGGGTGCGGGCGGCGCAGGCCCAGGCCGGGCCGGTAGTAGCCGCCCGGCTGCGCACCCGCTACCTCGACCCGGCCCGGCTGGAAATCATGTTCCGGCTCATCAAAACCCACCACGAGCTGGAGGTGTGGGCGCGCAACCGGGCCGGCGGGGCGTTCGAGCTGCTGCACGCCTACCCGCTGGCGGCCACCTCGGGCACGCTCGGCCCCAAGCGCCGGGCCGGCGACGGGCAGGTGCCGGAGGGCTTCTACGAAATCGACCGCTTCAACCCCAAAAGCAACTACCACCTCTCGCTGGGCCTCAACTACCCCAACGCCGCCGACCGTGCCCTGGGCGAGCCCGACCCCGGCGGCGACATCTTCATTCACGGCGGCGAAGTCACCATCGGCTGCATGCCCATCACCGACGCGGGCATTGAGGAAGTGTACCTGCTGGCCGTGATGGCCCGCGCGGCCGGGCAGGCCACCATCCCGGTGCACATTTTTCCCTTCCCCCTCAACGAAGTTGAGCTGGGCAAACGGGCCGGCAGCCCGCACCTGGCCTACTGGCGCGGGCTGCGGCCCGGCTACGCTTATTTTGAGCAGCACCACGAAGTAGCCGGGCAGTAGCCACGCAGTAGCGCAACGTAGCGCGC
>JALYUI010000661.1 GCA_030853845.1 Bacteroidota bacterium
CCATCAGCACCCCGGCAGCCGTGATGACGGCCGACATCTCGGCTTTGCCCATGTCGAAACCGGCTTCGTAGTCGGTCCCCTCCTTCTCCCATTTCACGGCCTTCACCGTAGGAAAGCTTTGGTGGAAAGCGGCCACAGCGGCGGCCGGCACTTTATCGGCGGATATTTTCTGGGCGCGGGCGGCAGCGGGCAGCAGCGCGGCGGCCGCCAGCAATAGCATCAGGGATTTCATAAGCAAAACAAAAAAGGGTTGGTGAGGAATACTACTCCAAACCTAAAAAGTCATTCTGTGGCTAATCTGTCCACTTTCTGGAGCTATTCTGAAGTTGCCAACGCCCCGGCTAAGTAAGTAGCCAGAATTAAGTAGCAAACCCAAGTTGCGGACTGCTTGTCGCTTAATTCGAATTTTGTGACTTGTTACTTATGACTGAGTACTTACCGGGACGGCAGCTGCCGGTGGTAGCTCCAGGCGCAGCGTGTGCCGGGTACCCTCATCGGCCAGCATGTAGCCCAGGCCCAGGCCGTAGTAGGCGCAGATTTGCTGCACAATGCTCAAACCCAGGCCGGGCGAGTCGGAGGCGGGGTTGTGCTTGCGGAAGCGCTCGAAGAACCGGGCCGGGTCGCCGCTGGTGGCCGGGCCGGTGTTGCTGATTTTTAGCGCCTGGCGCGAGAGCGTCACCATTAGCTCGCCGCCGCGCACGTTGTGGCGCACGGCGTTTTGCAGCAGGTTTTGCAGCAGCGAATCGGCCAGGCCGGGGTGCATCTGCACCACCACGGGCTCCGGCGTGATGTCGAGGCCATAGCGCAGCTCGCGGGCTTCGAACAGCGGTTCGAGCTGGGCCATTTTCTCGGTCAGCAGCTCATCGAGGCGCACGGGCTGGACCTGGGCAAACTGCCGGTTTTCGATTTTACTGAGCAGGCTCAGGGCCTGATGCAGGCGGGAGAGGCGCAGCGTGGCCCCATAGAGGTCGGCCACGAGCGGGGCGGCGGCCGGGTCCTGGGCCAGGGCGGGCACCTGGAGCAGTTGCTCCAGCTGGGCCTGCATGATGGCCAGCGGGGTCTGGGTTTCGTGGGCGGCGTTGGCGGTGAACTCGCGCAGGCTTTCGTAATCGTGCACCAGCCGCTCGCTCAGGGCATTAAGCGCCTGGTTGAGCTCGGCAAACTCGGCCACCTCGGGCGTGGGCAGCGCCAGCGGCTGGTGCTGGTGCAGCTCGTAGGCCCGCAGTGTGGCCAGCGTACGGCGGAACGGGGCCCAGAGCCAACCGGCCAGCCAGCGGTTCAGGCTCACCATGCCGGCCAGCAGCAGGGCCAGCACGGCCAGCATCACGCCCAGCACCACGCCCAGCAGGTCCTCGGTTTCGACCAGCGACTTGCGCAGCGACACCCATACCGGCGGCTGCCCCGGCACGGCCAGGGCAAACGTGAGCTGGCGGTGGGGCACCATCTCGTGCTCCTGGGCATCTAAAAGCAAGGTGTCGCGCCGGCCCTCCGGGCGCCGCTGGTAGCTGATGTCCAGCAGCGTGGCCAGCTGGGCCAGGGGCGGCAGCTGCCCGCTGCTGGCGCGGGCCTGTAGCTCCACACGCCGGCTGGCCAGCTGCTCATCTACTTCGGCCCGCAGCGCCCAGCCAATGCCGTAGTACAGCGCCACGCTGCCCACGCCAAACAGCAGCAGGGCCAACAGCAGGTAGTAGCGGGTGGTGGCGTTGAGCAGATTCATGGGGAAGGAAATTGGCACGGTGAGCGTTGGCGCAGGGCTGGAGCCCTACTGGGTACGACCCCGCGCCAACCGGCCCCCGCATCAGTCGTAGCTGAGCTTGTAGCCCACGCCGTACATGGTGCGAATGTAGTTGTCGGCCCCTTTCTCCTGGAGCTTCTTGCGCAGGTTTTTGAGGTGAGTGTAAATGAAGTCGAAGGAGTCGGCGGAGTCCACGGCATCGCCGCAGAGGTGCTCGGCTATGGCTTCCTTGGTGAGCACCCGGCCGGGGTTGGCCAGCAGGTAGAGCAGCAGGTCGTATTCCTTTTTGGTGAGGGTGAGGGCTTCGCCGCGCACGTGCACCTCGGCCAGGTCGGGCAGCACGAGCAGGTCGCGGAAGGTAATTTGCTGCTGGCCCTTGAACTGGCGGCGGCGGATGATGGCCCGCACCCGGGCGTTGAGCTCGGAAAGGTGGAACGGCTTGATGAGGTAGTCGTCGGCCCCGAGGTCGAGGCCGGCGATTTTGTCGTCGAGCGCGTCGCGGGCCGTGATGATGAGCACACCGGCGGCCGAGCCCTCCGCCTTGAGGGCGCGTAGCAGGTCGAGGCCCGTGCCGTCGGGCAGGGTCAGGTCGAGCAGCACGCAGTCGTACTGGTAGAGCTCGATTTTTTCGTGGGCCTGGGCAAAAGTGGCGGCGGCTTCCACCAGGTAGCCCGCCTGCCGCAGCGAGCCCAGCAGGGCCGTGCGCAGGGCGGCTTCGTCTTCAACCAGCAGAATTTTCATGAGGAATAGGAGCCGGATGTCGGCGGCCCGCCGCGAAGGACGGACAAAAGTTTGAAGACTTTCTGCCCATTGCTGCGTAAGCGGCAGAAGCCGGCGGACCCTTGCGGCCCGCGCCGGCCCGAATTTCTTCAGAATCGACCCGCAGCTTTGCAGGGCTTATCATTGCATGTTCCTGGTGTCAGTTCGATTATTACTTCGCTGTTTTGTGCCTCTGCTGGCCATCATGCTGATTATTGCGGTGGGCACGGCCCGTGCCCAGGCCGTGCCCGCGCCGCCGGTCCTGTCGTCGGCCCCGGCGGTGGCCGAGCTGCCGGCCAGCCCGCGCCGGCTCGACGATTTCCTGCTGCTGGCCCGCCGCAACAGCCCCCTGCTGCGCGAAACCGCCAACCAGGTGCAGCAAAACCGCATCGACAGCCTCGTGCGTGCCCGGCAAAACGGCGTGCAGGTGGGCGGCATCGCCTCGGCACTCTATTATCCTTCCGTTACCAATAGCCAGGGCGAAAGCGTACTGGGCTACGACAACGCCATTTCCAACGGTGGCAATTTCGCCGCCATCGCCCAGGCCACCAAGCCGATTCTGAACCGCTTCCAGCTCCAGAACGACTACCGGATAATTGCCAGCCAGGGCCAGGTGCTACGCAATACCGGCCGCCTCTCGGCCCTCGACCTGCGCCGCAACATCACCGACCAGTTCCTGACGGCCTACGCGGCCGAAACCCAACTCAGCTTCAGTGGCACGCTGCTGGCCGAGCTGCGCAAGCAGGATGAAATACTGCGCCAGCTGGTGAATGGCGGCATTTTCAAGCAAACCCAATACCTGAGCTTCTACCTTTCGGTGCGCACCCAGGAAGTGACCGTGGAGCAGAACCGCCTAGCCTACCGCCGCGAGCTGGGTACCCTGCGCTTCCTGGCCGGTGTGGCCGATACGGCCTACGTCACCATCGAAGCGCCGAACCCGCCCAGCCACCGCCCGCTGGCCGGCCTGCTGGCCCCCGCCCAGCGCCAGTACACCCTCGACAGCCTCCGCCTGCTGCTCGACCACCGTGCCGTGGATGCCAGCTACCGCCCCAAAGTGAGCGCCGTGTTCGACGGGGGCCTGCAATCGTCGTCCTACCTGCCGCTGGCCCTGGCGCACAGCGTGGGCCTCGGCGGCGGCCTACAGCTCACGGTACCCATCTTCGACGGCCACCAGCGGCTGCTCCAATACCAGCGCATTGCCCTGAGCGAGCGCAGCCGCAGCGGCTACCGGCAGTTCATCACGGTGCAGCGGCGGCAGCAGTACGAGCAATTCGAAGGGCTGATTCGGGATTCGGACGCGCTGCTGGCCCGCATTCGCGAGCAGCTGCGGGTGGCCGAGGCACTGGTGGGCGCGGCCCGGCAGCAGCTGGCCACCGGCGACGTGGCCATTCTCGATTACCTGAACCTGGTGACCAGCTACCGGACTTTGCAGTTTAGCTTAACCCAGGCCCAGACCGACCAGCTGCGCAGTAGGTTCGCCCTCGATTATCTGGCCGAGCAATAGTTCGAGTCCCGCCAAATGAGATTTCGCGGTACTCCGACTGTCGCTCTTTGCTCACCACCTTGCTTTATATGACCCTTCGCCACCTTTTTCTAATCATGCTTCTCCCCTTTCTCGCGGCCTGCGGCTCGAAGAAAGACCCCGCCGCGGCCAGCGAAGCCGCGCCCGCCGACGGCGGCGACGAACCCGCCGTGAAGCCCCGGGCGCTGGTTACCATCGGCACCATTCAGACCGATACGCTGACCGATGTGCTGCGACTGAGCGCCGTGTCGGCCTTTCCGGCCAAGGATGCGCTGCGGGCCACCACCACCGGCTACGTGCTGCCGCCAACACCGGTGGTGGGCCAGCAGGTACACGCCGGCCAAACGGTGTTCACCATCCAGACCAAGGAGTCGAAAGTGCTACACCTCGACAAGCTTACCGGCGACCCCCGCCTGAAATTCAGCGGCATTATTCCGATAAAATCGGGCCGCTCGGGCATTCTGGCCACGGTAGACAAGCTGGCCGGCGACTACGTGCAGGACGGTGAGCAGCTCGGCCTCACCTACGACCGCAGCCGCTTCGGCTTCGTGCTCGACGTGCCCGCCACGCAGCTGCGCTACGTGCACACCGGCCAGAGCTGCCGCATTTTTCTGCCCGATGGCCGCCGGCTGAACGGCCGCGTGGCCGAAGTGCTGGCCACCGCCGACGTGAGCATCCAGACCCAACGCTACACCATTCGCCCAGTCGGCACCTTCCCCGATTTGCCCGAAAACCTGGCCGTGCAGGTCGAAATCGACAAAAGCGCGCCGCACCTGGCCCCTACCCTGCCGCGCGGTGCCGTACTCACGGACGAAACGCAAACCGAGTTTTGGGTAATGAAGCTGCTCAATGATTCCACCGCCGTGAAAGTACCGGTGAAAGTGGGCGAGCAGGGCAAGGAGCAGGTCGAAATCAAGCAGCCCACCTTCTCGCCCCGCGACCGGATATTGCTGAGCGGCAATTTCGGGCTCGATGACACGGCCGCCGTGAAGGTGACGCGCCCGGTTGGGGCGCAGGAGTAACGGAGAAATAAAACTAAAAAGAACGTCATGCTGAGCTTGCCGAAGCATCTCTACCGCAGTAGTAAATCATCCGATTCAACGAAGCGGTAGAGATACTTCGGCTGCGCTCAGCATGACGTTCTATTGCAACAGATACCCAACCTATGCCCGACCGTCCTTCCATTTTCCAAGCCTACAAGGCCCCCATTGCGGTGCTGCTGGCCCTGGCCCTGGCCCTGGGCACGGTGGGCTACCGGCGCATCAACGTGGCGCTGTTTCCGGAGGTGACTTTCCCGAAGGTGAAGGTGATTGCCGAGAACGGCCTGGAGCCCGTCGACCGCATGATGGTGACCGTGACCAAGCCCATGGAAGATGCCATGAAGCGCGTGCCCGGCCTGAAGCTGCTGCGCAGCACCACCAGCCGCGGCAGCTGCGAAATCTCGGCCTATCTGGACTGGGGCGTAGATGTAACCAAGAGCCAGACGCTTATCGAGTCGCGCCTGAACCAGATTCGCAGCGACCTGCCGCCCACCGTGCAAATATCGGTCGAGCGCATGAACCCGGCCATTCTGCCGGTGATGGGCTACACGCTCGAAGCGCCGGGCAAGTCGGCCCTGGAGCTGCGCAAGCTGGCCCTGTACACAATTAAGCCATTTTTGTCGCAGGTCGATGGGGTGTCGTCGGTCCAGATTCAGGGCGGGCGCACCAAGGAATACCATGTGCAGCTGCTGCCCGACCAGCTGGCCGCCCTCGGCCTGGGGCCGGACGACATCACGAAGGCCCTCACGGCCACCAATTTCGTGCAGAGCAACGGCTACCTGAGCGACTACCGCCGCCTCTACCTGACCGTAACCGATGCCACCGTCGAGCAAAAAAGCGACCTCGAAAACATCGTGCTGCGCAACGATGGCCGCCGCATCGTGCGCCTGGCCGACGTGGCCACCGTGAGCCTGGGCGAGCAGCCCGAATACATTCGCATCAACGCCAACGGCTCCGACGCAGTGCTCGTTTCCATTCTGCGCCAGCCCGATGCCAACGTCGTGCTCGTGTCTGATGGCGTGCGGGCCAAAGTAGCGGCCCTGCAATCAGGCCTGCCGCGCGGCGTGCGCCTGGCCCCCTACTACGACCAGGCCGATTTCGTGGCCGAAGTGGTGAAGTCGGTGCAGGACGCGCTGTGGATTGGCCTGGCGCTGGCCCTCGTGGTCACGGCCCTGTTTCTGCGCTCCTTCCGGGCCACGATGACGATTCTGGGCACTATCCCGGTGGCGCTGGCCCTCACCATCGCGGTGCTGTACTTCGTGCTGGGCTACTCGTTCAACATCATGACCCTCGGGGCCATTGCCGCCGCCATCGGCCTCATGATTGACGATGCCGTGGTGATGGTGGAGCAGTTGCACCGCGTGGGCGAGGAACACCCCGAGGCGACGCCCGGCGAGGTAGTGCGCCGCTCGGTGGGCCACCTGCTGCCCGCGCTCATTGGGTCGAGCCTGAGTACGATTGTGATTTTCCTGCCGTTTGCGCTGCTGGGTGGAGTGGCCGGGGCCTATTTCAAAGTGCTGGCCACGACGATGGTGGTGGCGCTGGTGTGCTCGTTTTTTGTGGCCTGGCTGGGCCTGCCGGTGATTTATTTACTGCTGTCTAGAAAAGCAAAATCGCCCACCCCGGTCGCCTCCGCCCCCGGCCCCCTCTCCCACGAAGAGGGGGAGACAGCCGACATCGTCGCGGGTGAATCGTCAGGCTCCCTCCTCCCCGCAGGAGAGGGGGGCCGGGGGGGTGAGGTGACGGCCGCCCACCACGAAATCCCCTGGGTCAAGGCCGTTATCCGCCACCCGGCCTACTCCATCATCGGCATTCTGGTATTGATTGGCAGTATGGTGCTGATTATTCCGCGCCTGGCCACCGGCTTTTTGCCCGACATGGACGAAGGTGCCATCGTGCTCGACTACAACTCGCCGCCTGGCACCAGCATCGAGGAAACCGACCGGATGCTGCGTCAGGCCGAAAAGCTCATTGTGAAAGTCCCGGAAGTGGCCAGCTACTCGCGCCGCACCGGCACCCAGATGGGTTTTTTCATCACCGAGCCCAACCGGGGCGACTACCTCATCCGCCTTAAAACCGACCGCAAGCGCACCACCGAGGAAGTTATTTCCGACATCCGCACCAGAATCGAGGCCACCCAGCCGGCCCTCACTATTGACTTCGGCCAGGTGATTGGCGACATGCTGGGCGACCTGATGAGCACCGTGCAGCCCATTGAAATCAAAGTATTTGGCCCCGATGCCACCAAACGCTACGCCCTGGCCGAACAGGTGACCAAAGTGGTGGAAGGCACCACCGGCACCGCCGACGTTTTCGACGGCATCGTGCGCATGGGGCCGGCCATCGACGTGCGGCCCGACCCGCGCCGCCTCGCGCAGTTCGGCCTCACGGCCACCGATTTCCAGACCCAGCTGCAAACGCACCTGGCCGGCACCACGGCCGGCAATGTGCTCGAAGGCGAGCAATTGCTCAACATCCGCCTGCGCTACCCCAACGCCGCCCAGGCCAACCTGGCCCAGATGGAGCAGGAGCCCGTGTTCCTGCCCAACGGCCAGCGCCGCCACCTCAGCGAGCTGGCCACGGTGACCGTGACGGCCGGTGCCGCCGAGCTGGAGCGCGAAAACCTCCAGGCCATGACGGCTGTGACGGCCCGCCTCGACGGCCGCGACCTGGGCGGGGCCATGTCCGAAATTCGCCAGAAGCTGGAGCGCGACGTGCCGCTGCCGCCCGGCTATTTCATCCAGTACGGCGGCTCGTATGCCGAGCAGCAGCAGTCGTTTCAGGAGCTGCTCACCATTCTGGGCACCGCGTGCCTGCTGGTTTTCGCGGTGGCGCTGTTCCTTTTTCGCGATTTGAAGGCGGCGGGGCTCATCCTGCTCATTGCCATTCTGGGGCCGGCCGGCGGCTCGCTGGCCCTCTACCTCACCAACATCCCCCTCAACGTGGGCTCCTACACCGGCCTGATTATGGTGGTGGGCATCATCGGGGAGAATGCGATTTTCACCTTCCAGCAGTTTTTCGAGGTGCTGGCCGAGGGCAACCCAGTGGAGCAGGCCGTCGGCTACGCCATCGCCGCCCGCCTGCGCCCCAAGCTGATGACGGCCCTCTCGGCCATCGCCGCGTTGGCCCCGTTGGCCCTGGGCATCGGGGCGGGCGCGCAGCTGCACCAGCCCCTGGCCATTGCCGTCATCGGCGGCCTGCTGCTGGCCCTGCCCCTGCTGCTGGTGGTGCTGCCCAGCCTGCTGAAGCTGGCGTACCAAAAGAAGGAAACCGCGCCAGCGGCCGAGGTTCCGCCACAGGAAGTGCGGTTGGCTTGATACGTTGGTGCGGGTGGTCGCCCTACCCCGCCAGCAGCTGCAGCAGCGCCAGCACCGGCAGCACCAGCAGAAACGCGTCGAACCGGTCGAGCAGGCCGCCGTGGCCGGGCAGGAAGGTGCCCGAGTCCTTCACCCCCACGCTGCGCTTGAGCATGGACTCGGCCAAATCGCCCAGCGGCGCGAACACCGCCACCACGCCCGCCGCCGCCAGCCGGTGCGTGAGCGGCACATCGGGCAGGAAATAGCCCATCGCCCAACCAATCACCAGCGTGAGCAGGAAGCCGCCGGCCCAGCCCTCCCAGGTTTTGCCGGGCGAGATGCTGGGGGCCATCTTGCGCTTGCCGAAGCTTTTGCCGGCGATGTAGGCGCCGATGTCGGAAGCCCAGATGAGGAAGAGTAGCGCCACGACGCGCTGCGGAAAGAACCCTTTATTGTGTATAAATGCCAATGTATTAAGCATTGACATTGGGAAGGTGATATAAATAAACCCTAAAATTGTGAGGCTAATATTCGTGAATGGCTGTTTTTGTTGCGGCCATTGGCGCATTTCGCGTACAATTAAAACTGTCGGCAACAAGAATAAAGTGGCAGCGGCTAGAGGAATAATCACCGGCTGGATTGACTCAAAAATTGGTGCCAAGTCACTAGCAGCGAATGCTCCCTTTACGCCATTAACGTACATAGCATTGCCAAAACACATAATGAATATTGCTAAGAATAGCAACGAACCGGCCCCAATCCCAATCCACGCGGCTGGCGCATACCCGCCCGCCCGCATAATCCGGTAGAACTCGCGCAGCATCACGGCCTGCACGCCGGCGAAAAAGAGGCCGAACGTCCAGGGGCTGAACCAGACGCAGCTCAGCAGCATAGCGGCCCCGATGAGGCCATAGATAATGCGCAGGCGCAGGTTGCTGGGGCCGGCGGCGGCAGCTTCGGAAGAAACGGGGGTAGTCGGAGGCGTAAAGTCGGCCAAGTGGGGCGGGATGTAGAGACGCGACCCTTCGCGTCTCGGCGTTGCTGATATTGTTTAAGCTGGGATGGTTACGGCTTTAAAGCCGATACGTTAACCAAGGGTGGCGAAAATGCCCCTCATTCCGCCGTCTGGCGCACGCCGTCGCTGCCGATGGTCAGCATTTGGGTGGGAATTACGGGGGCCGTCATTTGCCGGTGCAGCAGGTAGAGCACGCCGGCCGACAGTAGCGCCGAGGGCAGCACCAGCCCCAGCGGCAGGGCTGCGTTGGAATCCGGGTCGAACTCCCAGCCGAACAGGCCGCGCTGCGTGGCATACAGCAGCAGCAGCTGAAACGCATTCTGAGTGAAGTGCGCGGCCATACTCACCAGAATATTGCCGCTCCACAGGTACAGGTAGCCCAGCACCAGCCCCAGCACGAAGCGCGGCACAAACCCAAAAAATTGCATGTGAATGGCCGAGAAAATGGCCGCCCCCAGCCACACGCCCACGTGCGGCGAAAACCAGCGCACCAGGTTTTTCTGAATCACGCCGCGAAAAAACAGCTCCTCGGCCACGGCCGGCACCAGCGCGATTACTACCACGCCCACCGCAAACCGTGCGCCCGTATTAAACTTGGTGAGGAATTTCGTGAGCACGCCGGCCCGGTCTTCGCTGCTGCGCGCCCACTCCTCGAAGCCGTGCAGAAAGCCTGGGAAGTGCGCCCCGGCGTTCCAGGCAATAATAACCGACATGAGGGGCAGAATGACCACAATGAGCAAAGCGGCGGCCAGCGGCCACCAGCCCGCCCCCAACCGGCGCGGGTTGAAATATTCGGCCCAGCGGTAGCCCAGCGCCGAGGCCAGCGCCAGTGCCCCGCCCCCCAATGCCACTAACAGCGCCACGCCCTGTATCATCATCAGCACGCCCCAGCCCTGGGGCGAAGTTGTGGGGTGCTGCATCACGTCGAGCAGCTGCGCCACCGACAGGCCAAAGCCCAGCATGGCCCAGGCAAATATCACGGCGTAGGCCACGCAGAAGCCCAGCGCCGTGCTCGCCAGCAGCAGCAGAATCTGGAGGCCGGGGTGCAGCGTGCGGGGCAGGAAACCTTTCATAGGAGGACGTAAGTTGGGAAGGGCGTAAATTTGACCACAGATTGAACGGATTTCAACGAATTGAACAGATTTTTTGTGGTTCCGCTCCGTCTTCGCCCGTTTCCCCCCGGCTGTTTTGCTTCTGCAAATGACGCTAAATCTACAGGAACCCGCATTCAATACCGACTATTATTCATTCCCAGATGTTACAGAAGAACCCAGAATAAGCTGTTCAAGCCGCTAAATTCTGGTTCGCTTATTATCCAGTCCCGCACGCCAGCGAGGAACCACAAATAATCTGTTAAATCCATTAAAATCCGTTCAATCTGTGGTCAACATAGGTCCCAACATCCAGCTGCCCGATTTCCCGCTCCTGCTCGCGCCCATGGAGGACGTGAGCGACCCGCCCTTCCGCGCCGTGTGCAAGGCCAACGGGGCCGACCTGATGTACACCGAGTTTATTTCGTCGGAGGGCCTGATTCGGGCCGCCGCCAAAAGCCGCAAGAAGCTCGACATCTTCGACTACGAGCGGCCCATCGGCATTCAGCTCTTTGGCTCTGATATCGAGACGATGGGCGAGTGCGCGGCCATCAGCACCGAGGCCGGCCCCGATTTGATTGACATCAACTACGGCTGCCCGGTGAAGCAGGTGGCCTGCCGGGGCGCGGGCGCGGCCCTGCTCCAGGACATTCCCAAAATGGTGGCCATGACGGCCGCCGTAATCCGCCACACCCACCTGCCCGTGACCGTGAAAACCCGCCTGGGCTGGGACGA
>JALYUI010000663.1 GCA_030853845.1 Bacteroidota bacterium
GACGGCCGGATAAAAGAAAGCTTAGTTGCCCAGCGTAGTGGTTTGCGAGGCGGCCGGCTTGCGGGGCGGGCGCACACTGTACGGCACCATGCCGTTGCTGGTGCGGAGGTGCACTGGCATGCCGGGCGAGGCATACACGTTGGCGTTGTCGATTTCGCCGCGGTTGCTGCTGGCGGCCGAAGCTCCTGCCCAGCCATCGTTAGCAGCCGGAGCAGCCGCTGACGCTACGGCGGTAGTTTCTTCGAGGGGAGGCCAGCCATCGTTGAGCAAAGGCTTTGCGGGAGCAGTTTTCACGGCCACCTTACGGGCCTTTTTGGCGGCGCGCCGGGTGGCACGGGCAGTAGCCTTGGCAGTGTTGGCTTTCGCCTTCACCGGGGTGGTCTGAGCACTGGCCTCAGCCAGCAGAAACATCGAGAGAGCAAGCGTGAGGACAGTGCGGAACATGGCGAAAGTGAATGAGAAGTGAGGCGTTTGTTTTCGTTACTAAAAGGCGTAATTCGAAAAGCGTGCCAACTTCCTCATGCGGGTTTGCCGACGAACCGGATTAGCGCGGATTAAGCGTGGTAGAAGTTTTAGTGGTTTTATGGCGGCCGGCGGCGGGGCCATCATAGCCACTTACGGGCGTGGTCTGGATGATAACAGGCTCGCCGGGGGCAGCATAAACGCCTTGCCCCTGGCCATCGGCGTTAGCCGTCGAGCCGGTAGCACCGCCCATGCGGCTGGTGCCGGAGGTAGCCGCTGCGGTAGTAGAGCGCTTAGCCGGCGTGGTAGCACCCACCTTTCGGGTGCTGGTTTTGCGCACGGTGGTGCGGCTTTTCGCGGCCGGATGGTGCACGGTGGTCTTCTTGTGCGCGGTCATGGTATGGGTAACGGGTGTGGTTTGGGCCGAAGCCCCAGCGGCCAGGGCGAGTAGCAGCAGGCAGGAAAACAGGGTGCGAAACATGGGCGAAGATGATAAAGTGAAGGAAAGAATAACGCCCGGGGCTGGTTTCGACCTGCGGCCCGGACTCCTTTTGGCATACGCGAAACGCACTGGCCGGTACGGGCGACGGCAACATTGCCGGGCAGAGATGGCATCCGGAACACAAAAAAATGGCCTGCTTCCCTCTTCAGAAAGCAGGCCAGCAGACATTTTCTACCAGTTGATTCGGACATGGCCCTGGCTTGGGGCCGGGCCGTTACCAGCCCAGGGGCTCTTCTTTCTTTTTCGCGGCAGGCTTGGCGGCAGCTTTGGGAGCCATTTTGGCCGGGGCGGCCGGGGCGGCCTGCGCCCCACCCGATGCCTGCATGGCGCTGCCGCTAACGGCCGTGGCCGGGGCAGCGGCGGGAGCAGCTACCGGCGCGGGAGCAGCTATAGCAGCTTCTGCCGGGCGCGGGGGCCAGGGCTTCTCGCGGCGCACTTTGCGGTTGAGGCGACGCTCACGGTCGGCAGCGGCGGCATCGGCCATCACGCTGCGGCCACCACGCATCACAATCGGCGAGCCCGGAGCTACCGACATGCCACTGCTGGAGGGTACATTGCCGCTTCCGCTACCACCGAAGCCAGCGGCCGCCGGTGCGGCGGCAGCTACCGGCGCTTCGGCTACGGGCGCCGCGAGGGTTTCGGTCGCGGGCATTTCGGCGGCACCGCCGTTCTGGGCGGCACCGGTGGCTTTGGCGGCGCTGGCTTTGGTCGATTTCTTGGCGGGAGCCTTCTTGTTGTCCCAGCCGTTCGAATCCCAACCGCTTTGGGCGAAGGCAGAGTTGGCTACGCCAGCGGCGAATAGCAGAAAGAATAGGGTACGTTTCATGACGAGGTATATGGGGATATTGAGGTGGACGCGGCACTAACTGAAAGCGCGAACGAAACGTTCGGCCCGGGCCGGGCCTTGCCGTAACTTTGCGCCCTATGACGCAGATGCAGGACTCTATTGCCGCGCTGACGGCCGAAGTTACAAACGCCGACCTTAGCACCGCTACTCACCTCGATGCTTTTCGCATTGCCTACCTCGGCCGCAAGGGCCGCCTGGCCGATTTATTCGACCAGCTCAAGACCGTATCCACCGAGCACAAGCGCGCAGTAGGTCAGCAGCTTAACGCGCTAAAGCAGTTGGCCCAGGCCCGCTTCGACGAAGCCCAACAGACGGCCGAGACTGCCGCCGACAACGCCCCGGCCAACCCCGCCTTCGATTACACTCTGCCCCCCGTACCCAACGCTCTGGGCACCCGCCACCCCCTGAGCCTGGTGCGCGAGGAGATGCTGCGCATCTTCGGCCGCATCGGCTTCGCGGTGGCCGAGGGGCCGGAAATCGAAGACGACTGGCACAACTTCACCGCCCTCAACTTTCCCGAAAACCACCCGGCGCGGGATATGCAGGACACCTTCTTTCTGAGAGGGTATGAGGGTAAGGGGGTAGGAGGGGATGAGTTGGAGAAAGGCAAAGAGGACAACCTAAACCCTTCTTCCCGCCTCTCCCCCCATCCTCCAATCCTAGCAGAAAACCCTCCTGCCGCCCTACCCTCTCACCCTCATAACCTTTTAAGAACCCACACCAGCACGGTGCAGGTGCGGGTGATGGAAACCGAGCCGCTGCCCATCCGGCGGGTGATGCCGGGCCGGGTGTTCCGCAACGAGGCCATCTCGGCCCGCGCCCACATGATGTTTCATCAGGTAGAGGGCATTTTTATTGATGAGGGCGTGAGCTTCGCCGACCTCAAGCAGACGGTGTACTACTTCGTGCAGGAGCTGTTCGGGGCCGACATCAACATCCGCTTCCGGCCCAGCTTCTTCCCCTTCACCGAGCCCAGCGCCGAAATCGATATTACCTGCCTCATTTGCAAGGGTGCGGGCTGCAACATCTGCAAATACTCGGGCTGGGTGGAAATTGGCGGCTGCGGCATGGTAGACCCCGCCGTGCTCGAAAACGCCAAAATCGACCCCGAGAAATACTCCGGCTACGCCTGGGGCATGGGTATCGAGCGCATTGCCATGCTCAAGTATCAGATTAAGGATTTGCGCCTGTTCACGGAAAACGACATGCGCTTCCTGCGGCAGTTCGAAGCGCTGTAAAGTGCCTTCAGCGAATTATTTACCCCTACGCTTGTTGTTAATGCCATGACTGTAATGCACCCCGTTCCGCCGCCAGCCGTGGAAGCTGCGCCGGCCGCGCGCCAAACGCTGGCCCAGTACTTTCAGCAGTTGAGCGAAGACGAGTTTTACGCCTTCTGCCAGCAAAACCGCGAGCAAAAATTTGAGCGCCGTGCCGACGGCACCATTGAGTTTATAACCATGACCGGAGGAACCACGGGCCGCCTGAACACGAAGCTGATTATGCGCCTGGGCCTTTGGGCCGAGGAAAATAACAGCGGCCCCGTTTTCGATTCCTCCACCGGTTTTCGGCTACTCAATGGCGCGGTGCGCTCGCCCGATGTGGCATGGGTGCGCCCTGAAGTCTGGCAGGCTCTGACAGTTGAGCAGCAGGGGAAATTCCCGCCGCTGTGCCCCGATTTTGTGGTGGAGTTGGTGAGCCCGTCGGATATGCTGACCGATGTAGTGGTCAAAATGGAAGAATACATTGCCAACGGCTGCCGTTTGGCCTGGCTCATCGACCCTAAAACCGAAACTGCCCGCGCCTTCCGCGCCGATGGCTCGGTAAGCGTCGCTAAAACCTTCGCTGAAACGCTAAGCGGCGAAGACGTGCTGCCCGGCTTCGCCTTTGCACTAGCCACACTACGCTAAAAAACCCCATTCAATCGTCCCCAAAATTCGCCTAATACGTGGCAAATCCGACGAAACGAAGTTCAGCGCAGCTAATCCGTGATTTATGAAAGTTAGAAATCAAACTCAGAATAAAGTAAACGTTATCACCCTCGGCTGTTCGAAGAACATCGTGGACTCGGAAGTGCTGATGGGCCAACTCGTGGCCAACGACTTCGACGTGACCCACGAGGCCGAAAAGTCGGACGCCAATATCGTCATCATCAATACCTGCGGATTTATCGACAATGCCAAGCAGGAAAGCATCGACACTATTCTGCGCTACGCGGATGAGAAAGAGGCCGGCCGGCTCGATAAGCTCTACGTGACGGGCTGCCTCTCGCAGCGCTACAAGGATGAGCTGGAGGTAGAAATTCCGCAGGTAGACGCCTATTTCGGCACCCTGGAGCTGCCCCAGATGCTGAAGGTGCTGAACGCTGACTACAAGCACGAGCTCATCGGCGAGCGTCTGATTACCACACCCAAGCACTACGCCTACTTCAAAATTGCGGAAGGCTGCAACCGGCCTTGCTCGTTCTGCGCCATCCCGCTGATGCGCGGCAAGCACGTCGACCGCAAAATAGAGGACCTGGTGAAGGAAGCCAAACGCCTCGCCAGCATGGGCACCAAGGAGCTGATTCTCATCGCCCAGGACCTGACCTACTACGGCCTCGAAGCCTACGGCGAGCGCAAGCTGGCCGATTTGCTCCGTAACCTGTCGGACGTGAACGGCATCGACTGGATTCGCCTGCAATACGCCTACCCTTCGCAGTTCCCGTTGGATGCGCTGGACGTAATGGCCGAGCGCGAAAACATCTGCAAGTACCTCGACATGCCCTTGCAGCACGGCTCCGATGCCATGCTGAAAAGCATGCGCCGGGGCATCACCAAGCGCCGCACCATCGAACTGGTCGACACCATTCGGCAGCGGGTGCCGGGCATTGCCCTGCGCACCACGCTCATTGCCGGCCACCCCGGCGAGACGGAGCAGGACTTCCGGGAGATGTATGACTTCGTGGAGCAGACCCGCTTCGAGCGTCTGGGCATCTTCACCTACTCGCACGAGGAAAACACCCACTCGCACACCCTCGTCGACGACGTGCCGGCCGAGCTGAAGCAGGAGCGCGCCGACGCCATTATGGAACTGCAACAGGGCATTTCGATGGAGCTGAACGAGGCCCGTGTGGGCCAGACCTATAAGGTGCTGTTCGACCGCAAGGAAAGCGGCCATTTCGTGGGCCGCACCGAATTCGACTCGCCCGAGGTAGACAACGAAGTGCTGGTAGCCGTGGAAAAGGACACGTTTGTGCGCCTCGGCGACTTTGCGAACGTGAAGATTGACTCGGCTTCGGACTTCGACCTCTACGGGCATTTGGTGTAATCTGAAGCGGCCCAGCGGGATGAAAGTTCGTCTGAATGAGCACGATGTGAGCTACCGGGTAGAGGGGCCAGCTGCACCCGGCACCGCCGAAGTGCTGCTGGCCACCGATACCGACCTGACCGCCAGCACCCCGTGGGCAGCGGCTGGCTACCTCGTGCCCCCCTGGCTGAGCCCCGCCGAAAACGCCACGCTGCGCGAGGGGCTGGCGGAGCTGGTGCGCGAAGCAGCCCGCGCTGCCGGGGCCGCCGTGCCGCCCGGCTGGCCCATCACGGCCTACCACAAGCTGGTGGCCCACGACGAAGCGCTGCATCAATCCATTGTGAACCAGACCAAAAGTGCGCCGCTTTCGGCGCTGCCCGTGCCGGTGGCGCGGCTGGAGGCGCGGGTTTCGGCGCTGTGCGGGCGAGCCGTACGGGTGTTCAATCCGGCCACCGGGCTGGCCGAGTTCCACTTGCGCATTGTGCGGCCCCACGGCTCCGACAACAACCCGTTGCACCGCGATGTGTGGCTCGACCGGCTGCGCAACGGCCTGAATATCTACTTCCCGGTGGCGGGCAGCACCGCCGATTCGTCGCTGGCGCTGGTGCCCGGCTCGCACTGGTGGCCCGAGAGCCAGACCACCCGCACGGCAGCCGGGGCCGTGTACAACGGCCTGCATTACAGCGTGCCCGGCCTGGTTGACTCGGCCCAGCC
>JALYUI010000666.1 GCA_030853845.1 Bacteroidota bacterium
CTGCTGGCGCTGCCACAATCCACGCACTACGTGCTCGATGGCTTCATCTGGCGACGCAGTAAGTAGCCTGAACTTTGTGAGCCCGGGCGCGAGCAGAGCGAGCGTACAGCATTGGACGGTCTGTAAACGTCGGATACTCGCTGCGCTCGCGCCCGGACTCGCAGAGTCCAGGCTACTTTATAGGTCGTCGCCCGGGTCCAGGGCGAAATACTCCAGCACGTGCCACTTCAGCATGCGCTCCTGCTCCTTCAGGTTGGCGAAGGGCACCGGGCGCAGCAGCTTGTAGTGGGGCCAGCCATCAGCATCGACGTGGGACTGCTCGTAGTGCCCGCTGAGGCCGAAGAGGCGGCAGGTGGCAATGTGCATCAGGTCCTGCTTCTGCTCCTTGGTGAAGGTGGCGATGCCCTGGTTCAGCTCCTGAATGCCAATGAGCAGCAGCAGCGAGTTCAGGTCGGGGCGTTTGTGGAAGCGGGCCTCCATTTCCACCATCAGGGTTTCCCAGCGGGCCTCGAAATCGGCTTCCGACTCAGGGTGCTCGGCTGGGGCAGCGGCGGCGGGGTTCTGGTCCTCGCTCATGCGTGGGGCTGGCCGTCGTGTTCGGCTTTGTGGGCAGCCAAGGCCGCGCCGTCATGAGCGCCCGCGCCGGCTTCCGATTTCAGGATTTCCCAGTATTCCACCGCCCGGCGGAAGTGGGGAATCACGATGCTGCCGCCAATGATATTGGCAATGGCGAATATCTCGTAAATCTCCTCGTCGGTGAGCTTCTCCTCGAAGCACTGGCCCACATGGTATTTGATGCAGTCGTCGCAGCGCAACACCATCGAGCAGGCCAGACCCAGCATTTCTTTGGTTTTCACGTCGAGCGCACCGGCCGCGTAGGTGTTGGTGTCGAGGTTGAAAAACCGCTTGATGACCTTGTTGTCAGCTGCCAGAATGGTGGCATTCATCCGCTGGCGGTACTCGTTGAATTCAGTTACTTGGGACATTTTTTAAGGATATTCTGAGAAAAAAAGAACGGTGTCATGCTGAGCTTGTCGAAGCATCTCTACCGCAGCAGTAATCAGTATAATAACAGCGAAGCGGTAGAGATGCTTCGACAAGCTCAGCATGACACCGTTCTGAGTGAGCACGGTAGCAAACAATCGGCTACATTGCTCCCTCAAAATTACTCCCAAACCTTTCCCCACTCTACCGCCATGCTTCGCACCCTGTGGCAGGATTTCGTCGGCCTCATCTACCCGCGCCTGTGCCTGGCCTGCCGCGAGCCGCTCGTCACCGGCGAAACCCACCTCTGCACCGGCTGCCGCGCCGAGCTGCCCTACACCGACTACCACCTGTTGCCGCCCGACCAGAATCCCCTGGGCCGCCGCTTCTGGGGCAAGCTGCCCATTCGCCACGCCTTGAGCTACCTGCGCTTCGTGCGCCACGGCCGGGTGCAGCACCTGCTGCACGAACTCAAGTACCAGGGCCAGCGCGACGTGGGCACCGCCCTCGGCCAACTCTATGGTTCCGACTTGTGTGCCGCCGGCCTGGCTCCCGATTTCGACCTCATCGTACCCGTGCCGCTGCACCCGCGCAAGCTAGCTCGGCGCGGCTACAACCAGGCCGCTGCCTTCGCCTCTGGCCTCGCCGCCAGCCTGCAAGTACCGGCCAGCAACCACGCCCTGCGCCGCGTTGCCAACACCAAAACCCAGACGAAGAAGAACCGTGTTCAGCGCTGGGAAAACGTGGCCACCGTATTTGAAGTCGACGACTCCGCTGCTATCATCGGCCGCCGCGTACTTCTCGTTGATGACGTGCTCACCACCGGAGCCACCCTCGAGGCCTGCGGTGCGGTGCTGCTGGCCGCCGGGGCTGCCGAGGTCAGCATCGCTACCATAGCCTGCGCCTAGGACCACAGATTAAGTGGATTTAAACGAATTAAACAGATTTTTAGTGGTTCCAACTTCTCTGCATTTGTGGGCAATAAAGCTAAAAAAGCAAGGCCGCTCATCGAGCGGCCTTGCTTTTTTAGTAATGGAATTGGTACAGAAAATCTGTTTAATCCGTTGAAATCCACTTAATCTGCGGTCCTTACTTGTTCGAGCCGGCGTTAATCATCGCGCAGCGGAAGCCGATAGTGGCGGTCGACGAATCTTCGGCCATGAAGCGGCGGGTGCCGGGCGAGAGCCAATAGGCAACATCGCGCCACGACCCACCTTTGTACACGCGCACGTGGTCGTCAATCAGCGACTGGTAGCCTTTTTTGTCGTAGTCTTTGGCGGGGTCAGCCACGCCGTTGCGGCGGAAGGGGTTCAGGTCTTCTACGTCCTGGAACGAGAGGGGACGGTACACATCCTGCACCCATTCGTTCACGTTGCCGGCCATGTTGTAGAGGCCGTAGTCGTTGGGCGGGTAAGCGTACACGTACTCCGTAATCATGGCGCCGTCGTTCAGGCTGCCGGCAATACCGGCGTAGTCGCCACGGCCGCGCTTGAAGTTGGCCAGGAACTGACCCTGCTTCTTGCCATAGGCGTTGCGGGTCGATTTGCCATCCCAGGGATAAATACGCTTCTCTTCCTGGTTCTCGTTGCCCACTTCCTGAGTGCCAATGAGGGCCTGGGCGGCATACTCCCACTCAGCCTCGGTGGGGAGGCGGTAGTTGGGCAGGGTGTTCCCATTTTCAATTGACGTCTTGCTCTTGCCGTCGCCCAGCGCACCAGCGGTTCCAGCCGTGCCTTCGGCACCTTCGGCCGGAGCCTTGCTCTTCTTCTTAAACAAACCGCCCGACTTGGTGCTGGCCCCGGAAGCGAGGCGCTCGTTCACCTTGGCCGTGCGCCAGGTGCAATAGTCGTCGGCCTGCAGCCAGCTCACGCCCACTACGGGGAAGTACCGGAAGCCGGGGTAACGTAGGTAGTAGGTTACGTAGGGGTCGTTGAACGACAGGTCGCGCGCCCATACCGTAGTGTCGGGCAGGGCCGACTTGTAGAACTCCTCGGCCGAGTCGGTGCGGATGAAGTGCAGGTATTCGAGCCAGTGAATGTTGGCCACTTCGGCTTCGTCCATGTAGAAAGAGGCGATGGTTACCGTGCGCTCGATGTTGTCGTGCGACATGGTCACGTCTTCTTCCTGCGAACCCAGCACGGTGCGGCCGCCTTCGATGAACACGAGGCCCGGGCCTTCGGGAATTTTTTTGAAGTTGGCAACGGCCATACCCTTCTCGGTATTGTATTCGATACCCGTGGTAGACGAATACTTGCCCGGCTTGGTAGCAGTAGGCTGCTTGCTGCTACAGCCGCCCAGAACAGCCAGACCTGTTGCAGCCAGGCACAGATAATTAATAAATTTCATAATTTAGTTAAAATGAGAATGTGTTCAAAGGGGTTAGCAGGGACAATGGGGACACAATAGTACAAAAAATTAAAATACCGGACAAGGGGCAATCGGGTAAACCCGCCTTTTCAGGCGACGGTGAGCATTTTCCAGCCGGTCAAATGCGCGCAAGGCCAGCGTGACTTCGTGCGCACCACCCAAATCGGCACTCAACCGGCTGAGG
>JALYUI010000667.1 GCA_030853845.1 Bacteroidota bacterium
GATGTGGGTGAACAACCTGAACTCGCCCGCCAAAATCAATCAGCAGCGCTTTGAGAGCATGCTAACGGCCGGCGAGGTACAGGCCGTCACCATCATCAGCAACCAGAAAGTGGTGGAGGTGACGCTGAAAGAAGCGGCCCGCGCCAAGTACAAGCAGGAGCTCACGCGCCGTTCGCCATTCGGCGGCGAAGGCGTAGGCTCACAATTCTATTTTCCGGTCGTGGATGCCAAGCTCTTTCAGGAAAACCTGGACGCGCTGCAAAAAGACGTGGCCGCCCCCCAGCGCCTGCCCCTCAACATTGAGGAGCGGTCGAGCCCTGGCGACTACATCGGCACCTACGGCTTCATCGTGTTGATGATTGTCGGCTTTTGGTTTCTGATGCGCCGCATGGGCAGCGCTGGCGGTCCCGGCGGCCAGATTTTCAGCATCGGTAAGAGCAAGGCCGCGCTGTTTGAGGGCGGCGACAAGGTGAAAATTACCTTCAAGGATGTGGCCGGCCTTGAAGAAGCCAAAGAGGAAGTGCAGGAAATTGTTGAGTTCCTCAAGAACCCTGGCAAGTTCACTATTCTCGGTGGTAAAATTCCGAAAGGCGCGCTGTTGGTTGGCCCCCCCGGCACCGGCAAAACCCTGCTGGCCAAGGCCGTGGCCGGCGAGGCCGACGTGCCGTTCTTCTCGCTCTCGGGCTCCGATTTCGTGGAAATGTTCGTGGGCGTGGGCGCGGCCCGGGTGCGCGACTTGTTCAAGCAGGCCAAGGCCAAAGCCCCGTGCATCATCTTTATTGATGAGATTGACGCCGTGGGCCGCTCGCGCAGCAAGGGCTCGATGCCCGGCGGCAACGACGAGCGCGAAAACACCCTGAACTCACTGCTGGTGGAGATGGACGGCTTTGGTACCGATTCCGGCGTCATCATCCTGGCCGCCACCAACCGCCCCGATACCCTCGATTCGGCCCTGCTCCGCCCCGGCCGCTTCGACCGGCAGATTAGCATCGACAAGCCCGACATCCTGGGCCGCACCGAGATTTTCCGCGTGCACCTCAAGCCCCTCACGCTCGGCCCCGATGTGGATGCCAAGCGTCTCTCGGCCCAGACGCCCGGCTTCGCCGGTGCCGAAATTGCCAACGTCTGCAACGAGGCGGCCCTGATTGCTGCCCGCCGCGACAAAAAATTCATCACCGACCAGGACTTCACCGACGCCATCGACCGCGTGATTGGTGGCCTGGAGAAGAAGAACAAAATCATTTCGCCCGGCGAAAAGCGCATTGTGGCCTACCACGAGGCCGGCCACGCCATCGCTGGCTGGTTCCTCGAGCACGTCGACCCGCTGGTGAAGGTGAGCATCGTGCCCCGTGGCGTTGCCGCCCTGGGCTACGCGCAGTACCTGCCCAAGGAGCAGTTTCTCTACAACACCGAGCAGTTGACCGACGAAATGTGCATGGCCCTGGGTGGCCGCGCCGCCGAGGAGTTGGTGTTTGGCAAAATTTCGACCGGCGCGCTCAGCGACCTGGAGCGCATCACCAAGATGGCCTACTCCATGGTAACGATGTACGGCATGAACGCCAAGCTGGGCAACGTCTCGTTCTACGACTCGAAGGGCCAGAACGAGTACGGTTTTTCGAAGCCCTATTCGGAAGCTACCTCGCAGGTAATTGATGAAGAAGTGCGCTCCATTATCGAAAACGCGTATGTTCGGACCAAGGAGCTTCTCACCGAGCGCCGGCACGAGTTGGAAGTGGTGGCTAAGGAGCTGCTGGAAAAAGAGGTGCTGCAGCAGGAAGACCTGACCCGTCTCGTCGGCCCGCGCCCCTTCGATACCCAGACCAACTACCAGGCCCACATGGCCGGTACCGACCGCAGTGAAACCGCTTCGGAAGTGCGCGGCGAGCTGGCCGCCGGCGGTGCCATCAGCGACCTGCCCGATTTGAACCTGCCCGGCCTCGATGGCGGCAGCAGCAATGAAGCCCCTGCCGCCAGTGGCAGTGCGGTGGCGGGGTAACGCTGTTGCATTCAGTTTCAGAAAAAGCCAGCCCTTTCGTGGGGCTGGCTTTTTTTAATGTTCTTACTTTTGCAGCATGTCTGAATCATCCCGCGATGCCGTGCTGGCCCGCATCCGGCAGGGGCTGGCGGCCGGCCCCGCGCCACTGCCGCCCCGCCCCGACTTTGCCGCGTCTGTGCATCCGCCGCTGCACCACGCCGACGTGGTGGTGGCTTTCGCCGAAAGCTTCCAGCGGGTGGGCGGCGAGTTTCACTACTGCGAAACGCTGGCCGACCTGGCCGCCGAACTGGCGGCGTACCGCGAGCGGCAGCAGGTGGGCGCGCCCTTCGTGTGGGAGGCTGACTTGCAGGAGGTGCTGCGGGCAGCGGGCATAGAATTCCGCGCCGACGAAACCGATTTTATCGCCGATGCCGACCTAAGCCTAACCTCCTGCGATGCGCTGGTGGCGCGCACGGGCAGCGTACTGGTATCGGCCGCCACGGGCAGCGGGCGCCGGCTGAGCATCTACCCCGACCAGCACCTGGTGCTGGCCCGCCCCAGCCAGGTGGTGGCCGAAATCGGCGACGCCCTGCGCCTGATGCAGGAGCGCTACGGCGCGCAGATGCCCTCGATGGTGTCGCTCACCAGCGGGCCCAGCCGTACGGCCGACATCGAGAAAACGCTGGTGCTGGGCGCGCACGGCCCGCGCCGCATCGCACTGTTTCTGCTGGAGGAAGACGATAATAACGGTTAATGATTAACGGTTAGTGGTTAATTGCCACTGTGCAGGCTTGCCCATTGCTAACTCGTCATTAATCTTTAACCACTAACCGTTAAGCATTACTCATTGAAGTCCCCTCACCTCTTATCTGACCTTGCGTTGCCACCCGGCAAGCGGGTATACTTTGCTTCCGATTTCCACCTGGGTGCGCCGGATGCGGCGGCTTCGCTGGCGCGGGAGAAGCGCATTGTGCGCTGGCTCGATGAGGCGGCACAGGATGCGGCGGCCATTTACCTGCTGGGCGATTTGTTCGACTTCTGGTTCGAGTACCGGCACGCCATTCCGCGCGGGTTTATTCGCCTACAGGGCAAGCTGGCCGAGCTGGCCGATGCCGGGCTGCCCATCACCATCTTCACCGGCAACCATGATATGTGGATGTTTGGCTACTTCACTCAGGAAATGGGCATCCCAGTGCTGCGCCAGCAAGTGAGCCAGCGCATCGGCAATCAGCTCTTCCACATCGGCCACGGCGATGGGCTGGGGCCGAAGGACCACAGCTATAAGGCCCTGAAGCAGGTATTTACCTCGCCGGTGGCGCAGTGGCTGTTTGCCCGGCTGCACCCCAACCTGGGCATCGGCCTGGCCAACCAGTGGAGCCGCCGCAGCCGCATGCAGGCCGGCAAGGACGATGCCGTGTATTTCGGCGAGGAGGAGTGGCTGCTGCAATACTGCCGCGAGCTCGAAGCCCGCCAGCACCACGACTACTACGTGTTCGGCCACCGCCACCTGCCGCTCGACGTGGCAGTAGCCCCCGGCAGCCGCTACGTGAACCTGGGGGAGTGGGTCAATTATTGCAGCTACGGCGTGTATGATGGCAACGGGCTGGCCTTGCGGCATTTTGAGCAGTAAGCGGTAAGCAGCCATGAAACTGAAAAAGAACGTCATGCTGAACGCAGTGAAGCATCTCTACCGCTTCGTTGTCGGCTCATACGAAACGGTAGAGATGCTTCGCTGCGCTCTGCATGACCGTTCTTTTCGGGCTGTTCTGGTCCTGTTCCTCTTCACCCTCACCGCCCAGGCCCAAACCACCGTGCCCTCCGCCGCTTCGGCCGCGCCGGCTTCGAAGGAAATCGTGGCTCCGGTGCAGCCCGCCCTGCCGCCGCCCGCCGATGCCAGCGCCGCGCCCACGGTGGCCGCTTGGAAGCTGCTGCGCCTCATTAAGCTGCCAAACCCCGGCGCGGCCTCGCTCGACCGGCGCGGCTCGCTCTGCGTGGCCGATGCCGACAACAACCTGCGCCAGTTCGGCCCCGAGGGGCTGCCGCTGAATACCTACGCGCCCGCCCAGCCCGGCCACGTGGCTCAGGTAGAAGCTTGGAACGTGACCACGACGCTCGTTTTCAATGACGACCGGCAGCAGCTCGTGCTGCTCGACCGGTTTCTGGTGCCCATCAGCGAAGTGCGGCTGGCCGACTACTTCGACGGCACCGTGCGCGTGGCTACCCTGGCCCCCGACAACCGCGTGTGGCTGCTCGACGAAAGCAACCTGGTGCTGCGCGAGTTCGACCCCAACACTTTGCGCGTGGTGCAAAACACGCCGCTCGACCTCATTATCGGCCACTCGCGGCCTGACTTTCGCTTCATTCGCCAGTACCAGAACAACACCTACTTGGTGGACCGCAGCACGGGCGTGTACGTGTTCGACAACCTGGGCAACTACCGCAAAAAGCTGCCTTTCCCGGGCCTGAGCATCATCGGCTTCCGGGGCGACGAGCTGTACTTTCTCGAAGCCGGGGCGCTGCGTTTCTTCCACCTCTACAACCTCACCGAGCGGCGCGTGGCCCTGCCCACCGGCGTCGACCCCGGGGCGGTGCGGCAGGTGCTGGTGGGCGAAACCTACGCCTATATTTTCACGGCGGCGGGAGTGGCGGTGTATCAGATGTAAAGCGCGCGGCTAGGGTTGAGGTTGCCGGCCCGCTAAGCCGAACCGTAGTAACCCGCCGGAAAAAGAGGCCGTTAGCCGGGGAGTTCCGGCTCTCACACTTCTAACGCCACTTTATGAAAGCTCTCCGAATTCACGGCCCGCGCGATGTGCGGGTCGACACTGTTGACGACCCTGAAATCCATGAGTCGCGCGATGCCATCATCCGCGTCACCAGCACGGCCATCTGTGGGTCCGACCTGCACATCTACAACGGCAGCATTCCCCAGCCCACGCCCCAAACGCTCGGCCACGAGTTCATGGGCATTGTGGAAGAAGTGGGCAAAGGCGTGACCAACCTGCGGCGCGGCGACCGGGTGGTGGTGCCCTTCCCCGTAGCCTGCGGGCACTGCCTGTTCTGCAACCACGACCTGCCCGGCCACTGCGAAAACTCCAACCCCGACCACTACGGCCCCGAGGGCGGCCTGATGACCCAAAAGGGCGGCGCGCTTTTCGGCTACACCAGCCTGTACGGCGACTACGACGGGGGCCAGGCTGAGTACGTGCGCGTACCTTATGCCAACTTTGGCCCCCGCAAAGTGCCCGACAACCTGACCGACGAGCAGGTGCTTTTTCTCACCGACATCTTTCCCACGGGCTATACCGGCATCGACTGGGCCGGGGTGAAAGGGGGCGAAATCGTGGCCATTTTCGGGGCCGGGCCAGTAGGCATCATGGCCGCGAAAAGCGCTTGGCTGCGCGGGGCCGGCCGGGTCATCATTATCGATACCCAGCAATACCGCCTCGATATGGCCAAAAAATCGGCCAATGCCGAGGGCATTCTCTGGGAAAGCCACCAGCAGGTGGTCGACGAGATTCGCGGCAAAAGCAAGGGCTACGGGGCCGATGTGTGCGTCGATGCCGTGGGCTTCGAGCCCGACCGCAACCTGGCCGACCGCGCCAAAGCGGTTATCAACCTCGAAAAAGGCTCCGACAAGGTGATGCTGGCCTGCATGAGCGCCGTGCGCCGGGGCGGGTTTGTATCAATACTGGGCGTGTACTCGTCGCCTTTCGACAATTTCCCCATCCACCAGTTTTTCGATAAAGGCATCACCCTGAAGGGCGGCCAGGCCCCCGCCCACAAGTACATCGACCAGCTGATGCAGCACGTGTCGAACGGCGACGTGAAGCTCGACGACATCATCACCCACCGCCTACCGCTCTCGCAGGCTCCCCACGGCTACGACATCTTCCGCCACAAAAAAGACGGCTGCGTGAAAGTGGTTCTCAAGCCCGGTGAGTAACAGCCTTTTGTTCCGAAGCACGATTGGTATACACTGAAGCCCGCCCTGCCAAACTCCGCCAGTGGTGTCAAAACTGCAAAAAGCTGCTCCACAAGGTGGCTGATTTCTCTGCCGAACCGGACGCCACTTTAGCCACCTCAACAAAGCGCCCCGACCAGACCGGTCGGGGTGTTTTTTGTGGGTAATGCCTTACCAAAAACCATTCAATGCCATAGCTCGGCCGAAGCCCTATCTTTGGTCGGAACAGCATGGATACCAGGTAAGCGCTATCTGAAAATGAGCAAATCAACCAAAGTGAAATTGGCGGGACTGCTACTGCTGCCGCAGATGCTGTGGGCGCAGGTACCGGCCAGCCGGCCGCAGCCTTCCCAGCTGGCGCCTCCCCTGCAAGCTGTAGCCGCAAATAAGGTCCGCCCGCTCCGCATCCGCGTGGCCGACGGCCCGGCTTTCCGGCAGTGGGCGCGACAGCACCAGCCGGCCGCTCGCCTCACGCAGCCCGGCCCCGATGGCCGCACCCTCACGGTGAGCGGTTGCACGGTGGCCCAATTGGCCGCCGCGCCGGGCGTGGAATTCGTGGATGTGGCCGACCGCCGCGCCCACGAAGAGCGTCGCCTTGGCAACTCCGACCTTGCAGTAAATGCCATCTCGACGGTACACGCCCGCTTTCCCGACCTTACCGGGCAGGGCCTGACGGCCTCCTTAAAGGAAATGCCCTTCGACCCCGAAGACCTCGACCTGCGCGGGCGCGTGGTGAACCCCGGCGCATTTGCCCCGCCCTATTCCGACCACGCCACGGCCATGGCCACGCTGCTCGGCGGGGCCGGCAACTCCGACCCGCTGGGCCGGGGCGGAGCCCGGGCCGTGCGCCTGGCCACCTCCGACTTCGCCCGCCTGCTGCCCGACGACGCCACCCAGCTCACCCAAACCGGCGTGTCGGTGCAAAACCACTCTTATGGGGTAGGCATCGAAAACTACTACGGCCTTGAATCCCAGGCCTACGACCAGCAGACCCAGCAGCTGCCGCAGCTGCTGCACGTATTTTCGGCCGGCAACGTGGGGACCTCGGCCAGCCCCAGCGGCCCTTACCAGGGCATTGCCCGGTTCGCCAACATCAGCGGGCAGTTCAAAATGTCGAAGAATACGCTGACCGTGGGCGCCACCGACCCCAGCGGGCAGGTGGCCGCTCTCAGCTCGCGCGGGCCGGCCTACGATGGCCGACTCAAGCCCGAGCTGGTGGCCTACGGCGAGGGCGGCTCGTCGGAGTCAGCCGCGCTGGTGTCGGGCGTCAGCATCCTGCTTCAGCAGCAGTACCGCGACCAGCACGCCGGCACCCTGCCACCCGCTGCACTCGTGAAAGCCGTGCTGCTGAACAGTGCCGACGACCTGGGCCCGCCCGAGGTTGACTACGCCAGCGGCTTCGGCCGGCTCGATGCCCTCGGGGCCATTAGCACCATGCGCGCCGGCCGCTTCTTCGGGGGCAGCGCCACGCCGGGCACCGACCAGACATTTCGCTTCACCGTGCCCGCCGGCCAGCAGCAGCTGAAAGCCACGCTGGTCTGGAGCGACCCCGCCGCCGCCGCCAACGCTGCCACCGCCCTTATCAACGACCTCGACCTGGAGCTGGTGAATCTGGGCACCGGCCAGCGCTGGCTGCCCTGGTCCCTGAGCGCCTACCCCCACGCCGACTCGCTGGCCCGCCCCGCCCGCCGCCGCGCCGACCACCGCAACAACGCCGAGCAGATTACCCTGGCGCTGCCCGCAGCCGGCACTTACGAGCTGCACGTGCGTGGCTTTGCCGTGCCGCAGGGGCCGCAGGTATTCAGCATGGCCTACGAATTCAGCGCCCCGAACCTTACCTGGACCTACCCCGTGCGCCCCGACAACCCGCGCCCCGGCACCCGCGCCCGGCTGCGCTGGCAGTGGAATGGCCCGGCCACCGCCACCGCCCGCCTCGACTACCGCCCCGTGGGTCGGCCTGCGTGGCGCTTGTTGGCCGCCACGGTAGCGCTGGGGGCCGACAGCATTACCTGGGCCGTGCCCGACACCACCACCCTGGCCCAACTGCGCCTGGTGAGCGGGACCAGCGAATTTTTGTCGGATACGTTCGTGGTGGCGCGTGCTCCCGCAGTGGGCGTGGGCTATGCCTGCCCCGACGAAGCCCTGCTGCAATGGGCGCGGGCGGGTACGCCCCTCTTTCAGGTGTACCAGCTGGGAGCCGCTTATCTGGAGCCGCTGCTGCAAACGCCCGACACGGCGGTGGTGCTGCCCCGCGCCCAGCTGCCGGTGCTGTACTACGCCATCGCGCCCATTGTGGGCGGGCGCGTGGGCCAGCCGGGCACCACCATCAACTACACCACGCAGGGCACGGCGTGCTATTTCCGCTCCTTCCTGCCCCGGCAGCTGGTCGATGAGGTCGTCCGGTTCGAAGTAGTGCTGGGCACCACCTACCACCTCAAAGCGGCCACGCTGGAGCGGCAGCGGCCCGATGGCAGCTTCGAAGCGGTGCAAACCATCAATCCGATTACCACCACTACGTTTTCTTTCGACGACCAGCCCCCGGCCGCCGGCCGCTACCTCTACCGCGTACGCCTCGATAACCTGGCCGGCCAGCAGTTCTACAGCGACCCTGAAGCGGCCTACCTGCTAAAGGCGGGCCTCACGCAGGCCTACCCCAACCCCGTTACTGCCGGCCAGCCCCTGTACCTGGCCGCTAATACCGCCGGCGCCGTCACCGGGCGGCTCTACGACCTGCTGGGCCGCATTCGGCGCGAATACACCGTAAATGGCCTAATCAACCAGCTTGATACCAGCGGCCTGCGCCCCGGCGTGTACCTGTTGCAGGTGCAAGCCGACGGGCAGGCTGTGCAGGTGCTGCGGGTGGTGGTGCAGTAAACAGTTCCCCCCAGCTGGCTGGCTCCGATGCTAGTATTGCTGCCGAAGTGCTGTGCCAGAGCTGATTTCAAACAAAAAGCCCCGACTCGCGTGAGCGAGCCGGGGCTTTTGCTGCGCTACTAACCGAGGCTAGTAGATGTAGTTCAGGGCAGTACGGTCGTTGCTGGTGAACGGACGGTTCACGCCGTTGCCTACGCAGGCCAGCATCCACGAGCTCGGCTCGGCGCTCGAAGGCGTACCGGGGATGAGGATAGCACCCACGGTGCTGGCACCTTCGTTCGAAGCGCTGCCGCCGCAGCTATAAGCGCGGTTGTAGTAGTCGGTGTGGCGCATGCCGATGCAATGGCCCATCTCGTGCGCCATGATGGTGGCGATGTAGTTGACGTTCGAACTGTTAATCACGTTAGGAACCAGCGTGAAGCCCGGTGCGGGGTTGCCACCGCTGGGGAAGCCGCCCGACTGGCCGAGTACGCCCGTGCCCAGGTTCGATGAATACTTAACGGGCATCTGGGCACCCGAGGATACGCGGCGGAAAGTTACCCGCAGGCCCTCTGCGTTGTAGCGGCGAATTGCCTCATCGATGGCCGATACGTAGGCGGAGGGGAACGAGCTGCTGATACTCACGGTGAGCACGCGCGGCAGGCTGCCAACCAGGTTGGTGGTGCGATACTGCTCATCCTCACCCACGCGGAGCGTCGAGTAGCCGGGGGCGCTGGCCAGCAGCTCCGGGGTCAGCAGCATGTCGCCTTCCACCACGTAGCCACCATCAACGGCCCGCACGCCCTGCGTGCTAAAGCCCAGGGCTTTGATTTGAGCCATTGCATCCTGCGACACGGCCGCAGGGGTAGCAACAGCTTCCTCCTTCTTGCTGCACGACGAAACAGACAGAGCTGCACCAACCAGTGCAAGCAGCGGGAAAAGTTTAAACTTTTTCATAGAGGTTTTTGAGGTTTGGTGATGGTTTGGTGAAGACCGGACAAATATAGAAGAAGAAATTACGAATAATCATGGTCAATTAATCGATATTTTAAAAAAACCGTAATAAAACACCTTATTGAACCCGGAAAAGGCATTTATTAAAGAGATTCATTGACATAAATGCCAAAATTTTATAACAAACAGTGTAATAAACTGTGGGAATAGTGAAAATCCGTAAATTAGAAGGCTTTAGCTAACGTTGAGCTTAGCCGTAAGGGGCACAGGAAGCTGGCTCACTACCCGACCCGAATCTGGCCAGCAGCGGCAAATGGGGCCTATTGCGGCGCGGTTGGCGGCCGGCCCGAACCTCGCTGGCCTAATTGTGTATCTTTGCTAGGATACCGACTTTCCGCGAAAACCCGATTTTCGCTCAACTATATAACTGACTGACTAGTGGCTTGTACATCCTGTTCTTCCGGCGGCGGCTGCGGCACTAAGCCCGGCGGCTGCAAATCAAATGGTGGCTGCAGCACCGGTGGCTGCAACCGCATGAATGTGTTCGACTGGCTCCAGGACGTGGAGATGCCCGACTCGTTTGCGGGCTTCGACATTGTGGAAGTCCGCTTCAAGGGTGGCCGCAAGGAGTTTATGCGCAACCCCGACCGCCTCCCCCTCGTGACGGGCGATGCCGTGGTGGTAGATGCCGCCGGCTCGGGCTGGCACCTGGGCCACGTGAGCCTGAAGGGCGAGCTGGTGCGGTTGCAGATGCGCAAGAAGAAAATTCCGACCGACTCGAAGGAAATTCGCGACATCCTGCGCATTGCCACCCCCGACGACGTGGAGCGCTGGGAAGCCGTGCGCGACCTCGAAACCGGCACCATGTTCCGGGCCCGGGCCATGGTGAGCGAGCTGCGCCTGCGCATGAAGCTGAGCGACGTGGAGTACCAGGCCGACCGCACCCGCGCCCTGTTCTACTACTCGGCCGAAGACCGGGTCGACTTCCGCGAGCTTATCCGTCGGCTGGCCGATGAGTTCCGCGTGCGGGTGGAAATGCGCCAGATTTCGCTGCGCCAGGAGGCCGGCCGCATCGGCGGCATTGGCATCTGCGGGCGCGAGCTGTGTTGCTCGACCTGGCTGACGGACTTCAAAACTGTGAGTACCACCGCCGCCCGCTACCAGAACCTGAGCCTCAACCCCCAGAAGCTGGCCGGGCAGTGCGGCCGCCTCAAGTGCTGCCTCAACTACGAGCTCGACGCCTACCTCGATGCGCTCAAGGACATTCCGCAGGTGCAGCGCCCGCTGAAAACCAGCAAGGGCGAAGCCTTCTTGCAGAAAACGGACATTTTCCGCCGCCGCATGTGGTTTGCCTTTAAGGGCGACAACAACTGGGTGATGCTCGATACGGCCCGCGTAAAAGAGTTGCTCGACGTGAATAAGCGCGGCGAAGTCATCGAAAGCCTGCTGCCGCCCCGCGAAGAAGCCCCCGAGCCCGAAGTGTCGGCCATCGTGGAAGGCTCGCTCGACCGCCTCGACGACAAAATAAAGTCGAGCGCCAAGCGTACCAAGCGCAAGAAAAAAGGCCCCGAAGCCACTGCTGGCGAGGCCCGTCCGGCCCGTGAGCCGCGAGCCCCCCGCGAAGGCGGGGCCGAAGGCCGCGAAGGCCGCGAAGGCCGCCCACCCCGCGAAGGCCGTGAGG
>JALYUI010000678.1 GCA_030853845.1 Bacteroidota bacterium
CGACGACGAATTCCAGAAAGCCTGGGACGATGCGCGCACGGAATCGAAGGCGGCGTTTGGCAACGATGGCATGTATCTGGAGAAGTACGTGGTGCAGCCCCGCCACATCGAGGTGCAGATTGTGGGCGACCAGTTCGGCCACGTCGCGCACCTGTCGGAGCGCGACTGTAGCATTCAGCGCCGCCACCAGAAGCTGGTGGAAGAAGCCCCTTCGCCATTTATGACGGATGCGCTGCGCGAGAAGATGGGCAAGGCGGCCATTGCCGGCGCGGCGGCCATCGGCTACGAGGGCGTGGGCACGATTGAGTTTCTGGTGGATGCCAACCGCGATTTCTACTTCATGGAGATGAACACCCGCATCCAGGTAGAGCACCCGGTGACGGAGGAAATCATCAACTACGACCTCATCAAGGAGCAAATCAAGGTGGCGGCGGGCATCCCGATTTCGGGCAAAAACTACTACCCCAAGATGCACGCTATGGAGTGCCGCATCAACGCGGAGGACCCGCGCAACGGCTTTCGGCCCGCGCCCGGCAAAATCACCACGCTGCACATTCCCGGCGGCCACGGCGTGCGCGTCGATACGCACGTGTACGCGGGCTACACCATCCCGCCCAACTACGACTCAATGATTGCCAAACTCATTACCGTGGCCCAGACCCGGGAGGAGTGCATCGTGAAAATGAAGCGCGCCCTGAGCGAGTTCGTGGTGGAAGGCGTGAAAACGACCATCCCCTTCCACCTGGCGCTGATGGACAACGAGGACTTTAAAGCCGGCAATTTCACGACGGCGTTTCTGGAGCAGTCGTTCGATTTCTCGACGATTTAGGCGACCATACCGATGGATGGGAGGACGGAAGGTTGGATTTTAGTTCTTTTACCTTTACTTGGCTACGGTTATTGGCTGTATGGCCATCGGGAATTAGGCGGCTTTCAATTAGCAATTGCCCCAATCACTTGGCTATTGCTATGCGCACTGGTTTCACTTGCCCAATTAGCTGTTTTACAGCACCCGATTGTGAGCGGTTACTCCCATACCGATGCTTGGGAAAGTATGCTTGAAACTCCGCATCCGGAAAGTTGGCAACTAAAATATCAGGGCGAATACTTGCCCTTTCTGCTGGCACTAGTAACCCCGCTGATGGGGTGGCTGCTGATAAAACGGATTACTGAACCAGGGACATTGCGCGATTGGCAAATACGGCATTTCCGCAGTCTGGGGCTATTCGTGTGGGTAGGATTACTGGTAACTTCCTGCGATACTGGCCATCGGCAAGAGTATTACAACAAGGCATATTTGCCGGCAATCGGCAGTCAGGTCAAACCTTGATTTCTACTGTCCAACCGATGATGCCTCAGCGGGGCGACACTCACTCCAACGAATGCCGCCCCGCTGAAGCTTTGTTTTTTTAATTGCCAAAGTGTCGCCCCGTTGAGGCACGACTATTTGCCCGGAAGTTTTTTATCTTTCGATTATGCCAGTACATCAGCTTATTTTTTCCTGACCCCTCCGATTATCTCTTGTTTCTCAAGGTAGCGGAAGCAGCGGGATTCCACATTGCAACGGATGGGACGGTCACTAAGAATCCAGAAACGCTGGGATTGAACCCGCAAAATGTGGCTGGCTCGGCCGCTATTCCTGATTTGACAGCTTACCCACCCTTTTCACTTCCGGCTTAGGGGGAATAGCCTGTTCTGAACAAGTAGCTACCCCTGCGCTTTATCTTCCCACTATGACAACGCACACCATCACCGTCGCCGACGAGCAGCAGTATCAGAAGCTGCTGGCACTGGCCCAACAGGCCGGCATTGAAGTCATTGCCGATGGCTTGGCCGTGCTGCCCGCGCCCCCGCTGCCGGATTTGAGCCACTTGAGCCGCGAGGAAAAGCTCGCTATTTTGCGACGAGGCGGCAGCGGCACGAGCATCCCGGACCCGTTGGCGTGGCAGCGAGCCGAGCGGGCGGGATGGGATGAGCGGTTAGCATTCCCGCAGTCATGAAGCATTTATTGGATAGCAATCTGCTGATTTACGCAGCCCGGCCGCAACCTTCCTACAACGTGTTGCGGACGTGGGTCGAGCGCGCCGATTCCTGCGTTTCGGCTATTACCCTGGTCGAAGTGCTCGGTTTTGTCAAGATGCAACCGGAGGATGCATTATTTTTCAGCATTGCGTTCGATTTTTTGCCGCAGCTCGATATTACGGCCACCATCATAAGCCGAGCCATTGCCATTCGCCGGCAAATCCGCCTCAAAACCCCGGATGCCATCATCGCCGCCACGGCCCTCGAACACGGCCTGGAGCTGGTAGCGGCCGATAGTGACTTTGCCCGCGTGGTTGGCTTGGTCGTGCTGAACCCCTTCGCGGTCTCATGAAAAACTGCACAATGAACATCCGGCATCTCGCCTACGCCCTTTTTAGTGCGGCAGCCGCCCTCGCCCTGCCCGCCTGCTCGCCCGCCTGCAACGGCAGCATCGAAACCACGGTGCTTTATGCCAAGCCGGGGCCGGGGGGCGTGGGCCGCGACATTTACGTGGATGTGGTGAACAAGCCCGATTTGGGCATCAAGCGCACCCTGCAATACGAGGGCAAGGAGTTCGGCACCTTCGAGCACGTCGTCATCATCCACGATGCCACCAGCCGCTTTGCCGCCAACCGCAGCATCTGCTTCTCGAAGTTTCGGGTGGGCGCGCCGGCCACGGGCGGGGATTTGACCGATGAGGGCCTGCCGCAAATCGAGGTGGAATAAGCCCCGCCCGTGCAACCCGCTGAAGTGGCCGCGACTCCTGAATGGGAGTTTCGGCCCCTTTACTTTTCCACCTGATGCGTTTTATTGGTTTTATCGGCGGGCTGCTGCTGGCCGCCCTGCCGCTGCCCGGCACCGCCCAGACGGCTCCCCCACCTCGCCCGGTGCTTGATTCGGCCGCCGCCGTGCAACGGCTCTTTAAGCAGCACCGCCGCTCGGCCGAAACGGACCTGGCCTTCGGGGCCGTTGGGCTGGTAGGCCTGGTGTACGGGGCCACGCATAGCCAGCCCGCCTTGCTGGGTCCGAACGCCCTGATTGGCCTTGTATCGACGGCGTTGGGGCTGCGGCAAACTTTCCGGTACGGCGAGGGCCGCGAAAGCTTTATTCTGCGCCAGTACGAGCAGGGCTGGCCCCTACCGGCCGACGTGCGCCGCCGGCTGCGGCCCAAATATTTTCGGGCGAAGAAATAACCCGCAGCGGGACTACGCCCACCCAAAGCACGGCCGCGCCAACCCGCAGGTTGGCCCCGCCAACCCGCGGCGGCATCCTGCCAACCCGATGCGCGGCGACACCAACCCGCGGGTTGGCCGCGCCAACCCGAACCGGGACCGCGCCAACCCCAGGGCTGGCCGGCCCGCGAGCCGGCGGGATGCCACCCACCCGGGGCGGCGCACCAATCAGGCAGCCCGCTGCCGTGAATTGCCAAAAATTCCCTAGTATTACGCATCATTTACCTACCAATCATCCAAAATCCATGACTGATTTCCTTCCTGCCGCCCTGCCGAAGTTCACCGATTGGGTGAGCCTGCAAACCCGTAAGCGCGCCGACTACGCGGCCGCCCTGGGCCTCACTCCCGCCGAAGTGCAGGCCCGCAACGCCGCCGACGCGGCCGTGCTCAAAGCCACCACCGACGCGACCGATGCCATGAACACCGCCACCGCCCTGGTAGCAGCCCGCGACAAGGCCATCCGCGACTACGAAACCCAGGCACGTGCCGACATTGCCCGCGCCAAAACTGCCCCCGGCTACTCCGAAGCCATCGGCAAAGACTGCGAATGGCTGAACACTACCCCGGCCACCGACCGCGCCAGCCTGCAACCAAGCCTCGCCATCAGCGATTCGGCCGAGGGCTTGGTGCTGAAATGGAGCAAAAACGGCCAGGACGGCGTGTGCGTGTACCGCCGCCCCGCCGGTACCAAAGACTGGGGCCGCCCGCTGGCCTTCGACTCCCGCTCGCCCTACATCGATACCGAAACCGGCCTCAGCGGCCCCTACGAATACTACGTGCAGCTGATGAAGGACGACAAGCCCGTAGGCCAGGCGTCGGATATTGTGGCGGCGCTGCACGGCGGGCGGTAGGGCATGACACCAGTAATCTTAACGTACGATTCTAAGTGCTTGAAAGGCATTATTCGTCATTATCGCAAATGGCGAAAAGACAACCCTGATAGCTGGTTTGACCTTTGTATTGAGCAGACTTCATTACGAGATGCCATTCAGGTTGCAGCCCGGTCTGTCAATGCTCGTGGAATTATGAGTGGGCACCAGTGCTTGGTTGGCGCTGTTAAACTGGGTTATTGGGCTGATTACCTCGCACAGTTTGAGAGAAAAATTCATCAGGTAAATACGTTTAAAGCACTTTATAGCCTCCTCGAAAACATTCGCGATACCGGAAAGGCCAACGCTCATATTGAAGGCGTTGGAGAACTATTGATTTACGATACAGCTCATCGTATTGGAGGCTACAGGGGCTTACTTCCTAAAGAAATTCATTTGCATAGCGGAACTCGCAGAGGTAGCCGAAATCTATTGGGAACATTGCCAAGAGGGAAACATTGGTTACCCTTATCTCACTTTCCCAGCGTATTTGCAGAAGTACAAGTAACCGCATCTGAACTAGAAGATATTCTCTGTATCTACAAAGATGATTTCCGCAGATGCTTACTTTCCTCAGATTCTCAAAAAATAGTAAGACAGCCCAAATGTTAAACCCCGCCCCCGTCGCCCCGTGCGCCGGGGGCGGTTTCGTTACCGCGCTTCCCCCGCCCGGTAGGCCCACTGCCCATCCACCAGCGTGCCGAGGATGGTAGATGGGTCGGCGGTGTACACCACGGCGGGCAGCAAGTGTTGTGCGCCGGCCTGGGCCAGCAGTGGGTGGGCGCCGTCGTACACCACCGCGTCGAGGGGCTGGCCCAGGGCGAAGTAGTTGGCGGGGGTGCGCCCGGCGGCGCGGTGGCCAGCAAAAAAAGCCTGGTCGATGAGCACGGCCGCGCCATCGGCGAAAATGTTGCGGCGGCGGTGAGTGAGGCGCTGCCCGTAGTCGAGCCAGCGCAGGTCTTCGAGCGGGTTGAGGCTGATGTGGCTGTCGGTGCCAATGGACCAGTGGCCGCCGGCCTCGGCGTAGGCCACCAGGGGGAAAATGCCGTCGCCGAGGTTGCCCTCGGTGCCGGGGCACAGCACTACGTTGGCCCCGGATTGGGCCAGGCGGGTGGTTTCGTCCGGGGTCATATGCGTGCAGTGCACCAGATGGAACCGCTCGCTCAGGGGCAGGTTGTCGAGCAGCCACTCCACGGGGCGCGCGCCCAGGTGGGCCAGGCTGCGCTCCACTTCGAGGGTTTGCTCGGCGGCGTGCAGGTGGAAGGGCAGGTCAGGAGGGCCTTGCGCGTGGGTGGTCAGCACGTCGGCGGCGTCCACGGCCCGCAACGAGTGCACGCCGAAACCCAGGCGGGCGCGCTCGTAAGCGGCCACGGCGGGGCGGCTGGCTTCGAGCAGTTGCAGGTAGTCGTCGAGGGTCGGGGAGATGAAGCGGCGCTGCCGTGGCTGGGGCTCCCGGCCGAAGTCGCCCTTCTGATAAAAAACCGGCACCAGCGTGATTTTGATGCCGGCCGTGCGGGCAGCGGCCACCAGGCGCTCGCCCATTTCGGCCCGGTTGGCGTAGGGCCGGCCGGTGGGGTCGTGGTGCAGGTAATGGAATTCGACCACCGAGGTGTAGCCGTTGCGCAGCAGGTGGCGATAGAGGGTGGTGGCCACCTGCTCGTTCTGCTCAGGGCTGAAGGTTTCGGCGCAGGCATACATGGCCTCGCGCCAGCTCCAGAAGTCGTCGCGGGTGCCCACGGCGTGCTGCTCGGCCTGTCCCGCCATGCCGTACTGAAAAGCGTGCGAATGGGCATTCTGGAAGCCGGGCAGGGCCACGCCCGGCACCTTTTCAATGGTAGCCGCCTCGTTAGCCGGAGCCTCGGCCGCCAGGTAGTTGATAATTCCCTGGTTGTTGATGCCCACGTAGGCGGGGCTGAGCCAGCCCTCCTTCAGGAGCAGCTTGTCGAAAAGAAAGTAATTCATTGCTGGGGTAACACGGGTAGCTCCCGCGTCAAAAGCCTTATTCGGTTGCGGGCTGAATGGCCATTTTAATTGGGTGCTCGTCCACCTCTGCGTTCCTCTGCGGAAACCTCTGCGAACCTCTGCGGTAACCTCTGCGGTAACTTCGCAGAGCGAATTACGCGCCTAGCAACGCCTCCCCCAACGTTTGAAGCGTCTGGCGCAGCAGGGCGCGCACCCGGCCGGCGCGGGCGGGGTTGTAGTGCTGCTCGGCGTCGTCCAGATACACGTCCTTGGCCATTTCCAGCTGCAAGGCGTGCTGCTGCGCGGCCGGCCGGCCAAAGTGCCGCGTGATGTAGCCCCCTTTAAAAGGCGCGTTGTGCTGAAGCGAATATGGCCCACTGCCAAGCTGCTCCAATGCCAGCGCAATCAGCTCGGGCGCGGCGGAGGTCTGGTCGGCGCTGCCCAGAATCAAATCCGGGAACGGGCCGGCGTGAATGGCCGGCACCTCGCGCCGGATGGAATGGCAGTCCCAGAGCAGCACCCGGCCGAAGCGGGCTGTGGTGTCGTCGAGCAGCTGTTGCAGCGCTTCGTGGTAAGGCTCAAAGTAGAGCTCCTTACGCCGGGCTACCTCGTCGGCAGCCACTTCGGCGCGCTCATCCTGGTAAATCGGCTCGCCGAGAAAGGTGGTCGAGGTGCAGAGCCCGGTCAGCACGCGACCATCGTGGTAGAGGGGCGTGCTGTCGGGGTTGCGGTTGAGGTCGACCACCCAGCGGCTGTAATTAGCCTTCAGCAGCGGAATGCCCAGTTCGGTGGCAAAGTCGTAGAGCTGGTGCACGAACCAGTCGGTATCGTCGGGCGGCAGCAGGTTGGGCCTGAGCGCGGCGCGCAGGTCGGCGGGGAAGTCGGTGCCGGCGTGGGGCACGCTCAGCACAATGGGCAGGCGCGGCGCGGCAGGTTGGGTAAGCTCGAAAAGCGACATGGGCAACGGGTGGGAATGGAGCACGAAAGTAGCGCCGGCCAGCGGTTGGACCTTGCAAAAAACCCATTGTGGCCGGCACACGGGAGGGCATAGGCTTTGTGGCTACCTTTGCGGCACCAACCAAAGGTCAGCGCTAGCTAAACTCCCACCCACCCTTTATTCCCAAAATACCCCTCTAGTATGGCACGAGTGGAAATGACGATGCCCAAAATGGGCGAAAGCATCATGGAAGGCACCGTCCTGAAATGGCTCAAGCAAATTGGCGACGCAATTGAGCAGGACGAATCAGTGCTGGAAGTAGCCACCGACAAAGTCGATACCGAAGTCCCCGCCATCTACGCCGGCGTATTGACGGAAATTCTGGTGCAGGAAGGCCAGGTAGTAGCCGTGGGCGCGCCCATCGCCGTGATGGAAACCAATGCCGCTGGCGCTTCCGCCCCGGCTGCCGCTCCCGCTGCTTCGGCCACTGCCCCGTCCAGCAACGGCAGCGCCGTGCCCTTCGTACCCGAAGCCGCCGCGCCCGCCGCTGCCCCAATAGCCGGGGCCGAGCACCAGCCCGGCCGCTTCCTCTCGCCACTGGTGCTCAGCATCGCCCGCGAAGAAGGCGTGAGCATGAGCGACCTCGAATACCTGCCCGGCACCGGCAAGGAAAACCGCGTGACCAAAAAGGACATCCTCGATTACGTGGCTGCCGGCAAGCCGTCGTTCACAGCCGCTGCTCCAGTTGCTCAGGCAACTCCGGCGGCCGCTGCCGCTCCTGCCGCGCAAGCCCAGCAACCAGCAACGAGCAACCAGAAACCAGAAACTTCCTCAAAACCCGCCCCGAGCGTAAGCGGCGGCCAGGAGCTGATTGAGATGGACCGGATGCGCAAGATGATTGCGCAGCGCATGGTGGATTCGGTGCGGATTTCGCCCCACGTCACCAGCTTCGTGGAGGCTGATGTGACGGACATCGTGAACTGGCGCAACAAGCACAAGGATGCCTACAAGAAGCGCGAGGGCGAAAACCTCACCTTCACGCCCATCTTCATTCAGGCCGTGGCCCGCGCCATCCAGGACTTCCCGCTGATTAACGTGTCCATTGATGGCGACTACATCATCAAGAAGCGCGACATCAACATCGGCATTGCCGTGGCCCTGCCCTCGGGCAACCTCATTGTGCCCGTCATCCACAACGCCGACCAGCTCAACCTCAACGGCCTGACCAAGAAGGTGAACGACCTGGCCGCCCGCGCCCGCATCAACAAGCTCACCCCCGCCGACCTCGAAGGCGGCACTTACACGCTCAGCAACGTGGGCTCGTTCGGCAACGTGATGGGCACGCCCATCATCATGCAGCCGCAGGTGGCCATCATGGCCGTGGGCGCGATTAAGAAAAAGCCCGCCGTGATTGAAACGCCGCAGGGCGACCTCATCGGCATCCGCCACTTCATGTTACTGAGCCACAGCTACGACCACCGCGTGGTGGACGGTTAGCTCGGCGGCATGTTCGTGCGCAAAGTGGCCGACTACCTGGAGCAGTTCGACCCGAACACGGCCATTTAGCGCAAAGTCTCGCGAAGTGTGAAAAATAAGTCTTGCAAAGCTGTTCGAATGGCAACTTTGCGAGACTTATTTTTCACTTCGCGAGACTCTGCGCTAAAATCCTTGCTCAAACTGACCCACCAACCTTATGAAAAACATTGTTTTCCTCGGAGCTCTGGTGCTGGCGCTGGGTCTCATCGGCTATCTATACCAGCAGCTCGATGCGACTGAAAAAGCCCTGAAACTGTCGGAGCAGCGTTTTACCGATTGCCAGAAAGTGACCTTTCAGCTGCAAATGCGGCTGGCCCCGCTGGAAAAAAAGCAGCCGGGCGGCGTGCCCCAATAATTTTCACAGCCACTGCCGCCGCCTTCGTTTCAAAAGTTGAACTCCACGAAAAAAGCCGCGCCTCCAATGGAAGTGCGGCTTTTTTTGCATTAGCGCGGTGGGCCTACAGCGCTTTCAGCGCCTGCTCCAATGCGGCAATTTTTGCCTCCGCGTCGGCCAGCTTTTGCCGCTCCTTTTCCAGCACTTCGGGCTTGGCGTTCTGGGTGAATTTCTCGTTGCCCAGCTTTTTCTGCACCGAGTCACGGAAGCCCTGGGCGTATTCCAGCTCTTTTTCGAGGCGGGCGCGCTCGGCGGCCAGGTCGATGTGGCCTTCGAGCGGAATGAAGAACTCGCCGCCGCTCAGCACGAAGCTCACCGAGGCGGCCGGGCCGGCGTCGGCCAGCGTCACGTCCGAGATGTTGCCCAGCTTGCGGATAATGCCGTCGTAGTCGGTGAGCAGCACTGCATCGTCGGTTTTGGCCACTAAGTTTAGCGGCTTGTTGGGACCGAGGTTTTTCTGGTTGCGCACCAAGCGGATGCCGGCCACGATGGCCAGCGCCTTGTCCATGCGGGCCAGGGTTTCGGCGCTGTCGGCGGGCGCGGTGGCGCGGGGCCAGGGGGCCACGGTCACGTAGTCGCGGGGGCCGCGCTCGGCTAGCTCGTGCCACAGCTCTTCGGTGATGAAGGGCATGAACGGGTGCAGCAGCTTGAGCAGGGTTTCGAGGTAGGCGGTGGTATGGCGCAGGCTTTCGGCATCAATGGGATGCTGGTAGGCCGGCTTCACCATTTCCAGGTACAGCGCGCAGAAGTCGTCCCAAATCAGCTTGTACACCGTCATGAGCGCGTCGCTCATCCGGAACTTCTCGAAATGGTCGTCCATTTCCACAATGGCGGCCTGCAGCTTGGCGTTGAACCACGTCACGGCCTTCTCATTCACGAAGGGCAGCGACGCATCGGCCTCCCAGCCTTTAACCAGCCGGAAGGCGTTCCAGAGCTTGTTGCTGAAGTTGCGGCCCTGCTCCACCAGCTTCACGTCGTAGAGCAAATCGTTGCCGGCCGGGGCCGAAAACAGCATGCCAGTGCGCACGCCATCGGCCCCGTACTGGGCAATGAGGTCGAGCGGGTCGGGCGAGTTGCCGAGCTGCTTGCTCATCTTGCGGCCCTGTGCGTCGCGCACAATGCCGGTGAGGTACACATTCTTGAACGGCACTTCCTGGCGGTATTCCAGGCCGGCCATAATCATGCGGGCCACCCAGAAAAACAGGATGTCCGGCCCCGTCACCAGGTCGTTGGTGGGGTAGAAATAGTTGATATCGGCGTTGTCGGGGTCCTTGAAGCCATCGAACACCGAAATCGGCCACAGCCACGACGAAAACCAGGTATCGAGTACGTCCTCGTCCTGGCGCAGGTCGTTGATTTGCAATTCGGCGTTGCCGCTTTGCGCCCGGGCTTTCTCCAGCGCATCCCCGGCGGTGAGGGCGACCACGAACGTGCCATCGGGCAGGTAGTAGGCCGGAATCTGCTGGCCCCACCAGAGTTGCCGCGAGATGCACCAGTCGCGCACGTTCTCCATCCAGGCCCGGTACATGTTCTTGAACTTGGGCGGGTGCAGGCGCACGGTGTCGTTCTCCACGGCATCGAGTGCGGGCTTGGCCATGTGCTCCATTTTCATGAACCACTGCATCGAGAGCTTGGGCTCAATCACGGCCTTGGTGCGCTCCGAAGTCTGCACGATGCTGGCGTACTCCTCAATTTTTTCGAGCAGCCCGGCTTCCTGCAAGTCCCTGGCAATCTGCTTGCGCGCGGCAAACCGGTCCTGCCCTACGTAGAGGATGGCCTTCTCGTTGAGGGTGCCGTTATCGGCCAGAATATCAATCACCGGCAGGTTGTGCTTCACGCCCAGCTCGTAGTCGTTCAGGTCGTGTGCGGGCGTCACTTTCAACGCGCCAGTACCGAAATCCATCGACACGTACTCATCGAAAATCACTGGAATCTCGCGACCCAGCAGTGGGATACGCACCTGCGCGCCGGCCAGATGGGCGTAACGCGGGTCGTTCGGGTTCACGGCCACGGCCACGTCGGCCATAATGGTCTCGGGCCGCGAGGTAGCCACCATTAGATAGTTGCTCGTTGCTAGTTGCTCGTTGCTGGCTACATCCGAACCAGAAACCGGCAACGAGGAACCGGAAACTACCTCGTATTTGAGGTAGTACATCTTGGCCTGCACGTCCTTGGCAATCACCTCCTCATCGGAAATGGCGGTGCGGCCTTCGGGGTCCCAGTTCACCATGCGCACACCGCGGTAAATCAGGCCTTTATTATAAAGGTCGACAAATACGCGCAGCACGGCAT
>JALYUI010000061.1 GCA_030853845.1 Bacteroidota bacterium
CCCCCACTCCGGCCACCCTACCCGAGCCCGGCGGCGTGGGCGTGCGCTTCCGCCTCGCGCCGGGTGAGCGGCTGTACGGCACCGGCTCCCGCGCCCTGCCGCTCGACCGGCGCGGCTACCGGCTGGAGCTGTATAACCAGGCCCACTATGCCTCTCGCAACGGCGAGCCCAACCTGAATATTGCCCTGCCCACGGTGCTCAGCAGCCGCGGCTACATGCTGTTTTTCGACAACCACGCGCCCGGCTACCTCGACCTGGGCAAGACCAATAAGAACGTGCTCGAATACGGCGGCGAGGGCCTGAAGTCCCTCTCCTACTTCGTCATAACGGGCCGCGACCAGGCCGAAATCCTGGACCGCTACACGACCCTGACGGGCCGGCAGCCGCTGCCGCCGCGCTGGGCCCTGGGGCTGATTCAGAGCCGGTTCGGCTACAAAACCGCCACGGAGATGCAGCAGGTGGCCGACCGGATGCGCCGCGAGAACTTCCCCCTCGATGCGCTGGTGCTGGATTTATATTGGTTTGGCGGCACCAAAAAGCAGGGCGATTTGAGCTGGGACCCGGCCGGCTTCCCCGACCCGGCCGGCACGATGCGCCGCCTGAACGAGCAGGGCGTAAAAACCATCCTGATTTCGGAGCCCTACGTGATGCGCACCTCGCGCAACGACAGCCTCGTGCGTACGCGCGGGTTGGTGGGCACCGACGCAGCCGGGCAGCCGTTCACGGTTGGCTCGTTCTGGGCCGGGCCGGCCAGCATTCTCGACGTGTTCCGGCCCCAGGCCCGCGCCTGGCTGTGGAACAACTACCGCCGCCTGCACGACCAGGGCGCGGCCGGCTGGTGGAGCGACCTCGGCGAGCCCGAAAACCACCCCGCCGCCATGCTGCACGCCTGGGGGCCGGCCCGGCAGGTGCACAACGCCTACGGCCAGGTGTGGGCCGGCGTGCTGCGCGATAATTACGCCCGCGAATTCCCCGACGAGCGGGTGTTCAACCTGGCGCGCTCGGGCTGGGCGGGCATGCAGCGCAACGGCGTGTTCCCGTGGTCGGGCGACATCAACCGCTCCTGGAGCGGCTACCAGGCCCAGGTGCCGGTGATGCTGGGCCTGGGCCAGGGGGGCGTGGGCTACATGCACTCCGACGCGGGCGGCTTCTGTGCCGGCGACATCGACCCCGAGCTCTACACCCGCTGGCTGCAAATGGCCAGCCTCTGCCCCATTCTGCGCCCCCACGGCGAGGGCGTGCCGCCCGAGCCCTACTTCTACCCCAACCCTTACAAAAGCGCGGTGCGCGAAGCGGTGCAGCTGCGCTACCAGATACTGCCTTATTTGTACACCCTGGCCTGGCAAAACACGACGACGGGCGCGCCGCTGGTGCGAAGTATGGACTATGACGCTTCGCTTAATGAAGAATTAAGAATGAAGAATGAAGAATTGTCCGTAAATAATTCCTTACTCCTCATTCCTCATTCTTCATTAAGCGAAGCGTCCAACAGCCAATACCTGCTCGGCCCCAGCCTGCTGGTGGCTCCGGTGCTGCACCCCAGCCAGCGGCGGCGCAACGTGGTGCTGCCGGCCGGCCGTTGGGTTGACTTTTATACGGGCCAGACCTACGCCGGCGGGCGTACCGTGGGCGTGCCCGCCCCGCTGGCTCACGCGCCGCTGCTGGTGCGGGCCGGGGCTTTCCTGCCGATGACGGCCTACCGCCCCAGCACCGCCCAGTACCGCCCCGATACCCTGCTGGTACGCTACTACCCCGACCCGAGCAGCCCCGAATCGGAATTCACGCTCTACGACGACGATGGCCACTCGGCGCAGGCGCTGGCCCGCCGCGAGTTCGAGCGCCTGACCATGCGCGGCTTCTGCACGCCCCGGCAAACCGACGTGCTGCTGAGCAGCAGCGGCGCGTACCCGGGGCAGCCAGCGTTTCGGTTTGTGCGGCTGCTGGTGCAGCGGGTGGCGGCCCCACCCACCGGCATTTTGTTCGATGAGCAGCCCGTGCCGGCCGAAGGCTATTCCTACGACCCGGCCCGGCATGAGCTGGAGATTCATTTCCTGATGCACGCCGGCGTGGCCGTGAGCATTCGTGGGCTGGAGCTGCTGGCCGCGCCTGCCGGCCTGCCCACCCCCGAGGCGCTGACCCTGGAAGCGCCCGACAGCCGCAGCTTCGGCCCGCAGGGCACCACACTGCACTACTCCCGCTTCGCCAGTGGCCCCACCGCGCTGGCCGAGCTGCGCATCTACAACGCCCAGGGTATGTTGGTGCGCACGCTGCCCCTGGCTCCCGAAGCCGGCCCCCACGCCCTGTTCTGGGATGCCCGCGACGTGGCCGGCCGCCCCGTGCCGCCGGGCGTGTACACGGCCGCCGCTGCCGGCCAGCACCAACGACTAATTGTGACGGGACGACCCTGAAGAGTTCCTCTGGAGTTCGAATATGCCCAATGCCACCGGGCATTGGGCATATTCTGCCCGCTTTCAGGTTGTGGATTTCCACGCTCCGAATGGTGCCTCCCGTGGGGTCCGGCCACCGCCCGCGCCCTGTATCAGCCAGCGCCGAAAGTAAAAAACCACCCTTTGGAGGTGGTTTTATTGTAGTCCGTAGGGGAATCGAACCCCTGTTGGTAGAATGAAAATCTACTGTCCTAACCCCTAGACGAACGGACCGTTTTTGTTTTTGGTGGTGCAAAGATACGGGCCGCTCCCTTCAGCACAAGTAGTCCGGCTAAAAAAACATGCCCGACCAGACAAATGGCGCTGTTTTTCAGGCAAAAAGATTTTATTGGTAGAGCTGAACTGGCAATAACAGGCCAGCGGCGAACGCGGCACGGGCATCCGGCAACGTATTCCGTAGGGCAATTGAACTGACCCGGAGCGGTCGATGCGGCCCAACCCGCGGCAGCCTGCTATCTTCGCCCCGCGTTTCAACGGCAGCCACGCGGGCAGCCAGCCACCTCTTTTCCCTCTGTTTTGCTATGGCAAAAATTAAAGTCGCCATCAACGGCTTCGGCCGCATCGGCCGCCTCACCTTTAAGTCGCTGCTGGGCCGCGACAATGTGGAAATCGTCGCTATCAACGACCTGACCGACAACAAGACGCTGGCCCACCTGCTGAAGTACGACTCAGTACACGGCCGCTTCGATGGCACCGTGAGCTACGACGACGACAGCCTCACCGTGAACGGCGTGAAGATTGCCGCCCTGGCCGAGCGCGACCCCAAGCTGCTGCCCTGGGGCCAGATGGGCGTCGACGTGGTGCTCGAATCGACCGGCCGCTTCGTGGACGAAGCCGGTGCCGGCCAGCACCTCACCGCCGGGGCCAAGAAAGTCGTGATTTCGGCTCCCGCCACCGGCAACATCCCCACCGTGGTACTGGGCGTGAACGAGGACATCCTCACCGGCTCGGAAACCATCATTTCGAATGCCAGCTGCACGACCAACTGCCTGGCCCCGATGGCCAAGGTGCTCGACGATGCCTTTGGCATCGAGAAGGGCTTCATCACCACGGTGCACGCCTACACCTCCGACCAGAACCTGCAGGACGCCCCCCACAAGGACCTGCGCCGCGCCCGCGCCGCCGCCTACAGCATCATCCCTACCAGCACCGGCGCGGCCAAAGCCGTGGGCCTGGTGCTGCCCCAACTAAAGGGCAAGCTCGACGGCCTTGCCATGCGCGTGCCCGTGCCGGATGGCTCGATGACCGACCTGACCGTCGTCCTGAAAAAGGAGGTGACCAAAGAGCAAATTAACGCTGCGCTGAAAGCCGCCGCTGAAGGCCCCATGAAAGGCATTATCGAGTACACTACCGACCCGATTGTGAGCATCGACATTGTGGGCAACCCCCACAGCTGCATCTTCGATTCGGAGCTGACCTCGGCCAATGGTACGCTGGCCAAGGTGATTGGCTGGTACGACAACGAAACCGGCTATTCGACCCGCACCGCTGACCTCATCCAGCAGCTCGGCGAGAAAATGAACGGCTAGCGCTTGATGTGCTGATTGTTTGATGTACCGATGTGCTGCCCGTAACGGTAGACGTTGCAAAAAAAGCCTGCCCTGCGGCAGGCTTTTTTTGCAATAGGTCTCGTTGACTTGTCAGGGACGCTCCCCAAGCCATTCATTAAGCCAAGCCAGCAAATCAATCCGTACTTTTCAGACCATCGCTGAATCAGCATATCAGTACATCGACTAATCCGCACATCAGCCCCAGTGCCTAAAACCTGCTTTATTCTGAACCCCAAGGCCGGCCCCAGCCAGCGTCTCGACATGCCCGCGCTGATTGCGCGCTACTTCGGCGCGCGGGAGGCCGACTACGAAATCCGCCTCACCGAGTACGCCGGGCATGCCGTGGAGCTGGCCCGCGCGGCGGCAGGCCAGGGCTTTGCCGTTGTAGCGGC
>JALYUI010000718.1 GCA_030853845.1 Bacteroidota bacterium
ACCTTGCGCGGCGCGGCCGACGCGCCGCCGCTGGTGGTATCGGCCGAAGGAGCCGCCGCGGGCGGTATGCGCTTGGTGGGGCGGCGCTGGGCCGTGGCCCGGCCGGGCAGCAGCCCCCCCACGAGCAAGAGGAGCAGCAGCAGCGTACGCGGCCAACGCAGGTAAACGGGCATCAGAAAGGGTGGGTAAGAAGAAGTTCAGTTGCGCAAGTTGCCACCAAATTACCGATTTACAGAACCTGCCCGCCGCTTTGGCCGAATACCGCCGCTGGCACGGCCCTTGAAAGCCAGACGGCACGGTTCGCCGTATCTTGTAACCTCCCCGCTGCGGGCGTTCGGGCTGCCATTGTGGCACCCGTTTCGGCACCCCGGCCTATTCCTTGTTCATGCACCTGGCATCCGCTTTTTCCGCTGCTTCGTTCCCTTCGTGGGCGCTCGGCGACTCCCATTCCCAACCTGAAGCCATTGCCATCATGGCCGCCGACCCCGACCATCTGCTGCGCGGCGACGACGCACCGCCCACCCTGCCGCTGCTGCCTGTGCGCAATACCGTCCTGTTTCCGGGCGTGGTGCTGCCCGTGACGGTGGCCCGCAAAAAAAGCGTGAAGCTGGTGCGCAAAGCCTACGCCGCCGACCGGCTCCTGGGCGTGGTGGCCCAGCTCAACCCCGATGCCGACGAGCCCGCCACCGACGAGCTGCACCAGGTGGGCACGCTCGCCCGCATCCTCAAGCTGCTGGAGCAGCCCGATGGCCAGATTACCATCATCCTGCAAGGGCAGGTGCGGTTTCGCATCGAAGAACAGCTCAGCTTCCAGCCGCTGGTAGTGCGCGTCAGCTACTTTTCCGAAATAGCTTTGAACCCTGAAGTGCCCGGCGAGTTCGGCCTGTTGCAGGCCCTGCGCGAGGCGGCGACCAAGGTGCTGGAGCTCACCCCCGAAATTCCGATGGAGGCCCGCGCCATGCTCGACGGCATCCAGTCGCCGGCCTTCCTCACGCACTTTCTGTCGAGCAACGTGCAGCTCGACCTCGCCGCCAAGCAGCGTCTGCTCGAGCTGCCCGACCCCGAGCAGCAGGCCCGCCTGCTGCTCGAAGCCCTGCTTAGCCAGGCCGAATTGCTCGAAATCAAGCAGGACATCCGCTCGAAAACCCACACTGGTATCGATGCCCAGCAGCGCGAGTATTTCCTGCGCCAGCAGCTCAAAACCCTCCAGGATGAACTGGGCCAGGACGGCTCCGAAGAGGACGTGCACCGCCTGCGCGCCCGGGCCGAAGCCAAGAAATGGCCCGAAGCCGTGGCCCTTCACTTCAAGAAGGAGATGGAGAAGCTGGCCCGCACCAACCCTATGGCCCCCGACTATTCGGTGAACATGAACTACGTCGAGTTTCTGCTCGACCTGCCCTGGGGCGAGTACACCAAGGACAAGTTCAACCTCAAGCAAACCAAGAAAATCCTTGATGCCGACCACTTCGGCCTCGAAAAAGTGAAGGAGCGGATTCTGGAGTACATCGCCGTGCTCAAGCTGAAGCAGGATTTGAAAGCGCCCATTCTGTGCCTCTACGGCCCGCCCGGCGTGGGCAAAACCAGCCTCGGCCGCAGCATCGCCGCCGCCATGGGCCGCAAGTACATCCGCATGAGCCTCGGCGGCGTGCGCGACGAAGCCGAGATTCGTGGGCACCGCAAAACCTACGTCGGGGCCATGCCCGGCCGCATTATTGCCCAGATTAAGAAGGCTGGTAGCTCCAACCCGGTCATCATTCTCGATGAGATTGACAAAGTGAGCAGCGACTTCCGGGGCGACCCCAGCTCGGCCCTGCTCGAAGTGCTCGACCCCGAGCAGAACGCCACCTTCACCGACAACTACCTCGAAGTCGAATACGACCTGAGCAAGGTGCTGTTCATCGCCACCGCCAACTCGCTCGATACCATTCAGCCCGCCCTGCGCGACCGCATGGAGATTATCGACCTCACCGGCTACACCCAGGAGGAAAAGGTGCAGATTGCCCACAAGCACCTCTGGCCGAAACAGCTGAAAGAGCACGGCCTGGGCGAGAAGGAAGTGAAAATCACCGATGCGGCCCTGCACCGCGTGGCCGACGACTACACCCGCGAAAGCGGCGTGCGCGGCCTCGAGCGCAAGCTGGCTGCCCTCACCCGCAACCTGGCCCGCCGCAAGGCCGGCAAAGAGCCCCTGCCCGCTACGATGGAGCCGGCCGACATCCGCAAAATCCTCGGTGCGGCCATCTTCGACCGCGACCAGTACCAAGACAACGACACCGCCGGCGTGGTAACCGGTCTGGCCTGGACCTCGGTGGGCGGCGATATTCTGTTCGTGGAAAGCCTGCTGAGCCGGGGGCGCGGCAAGCTCACGCTCAGTGGCCAGCTCGGCGATGTGATGAAGGAATCGGCCATCACGGCCCTCTCGTACCTGCGCTCGCGGGCCGACGAAATTGGTATCGACTACCGCCTCTTCGAGCAGTACGACCTGCACATTCACTTCCCCGAGGGTGCCGTGCCCAAGGATGGCCCCAGCGCCGGCATTGCCATCTTCACCAGCATGGCCTCGGCCTTCACCCAGCGCCGGGTGCGCCCGCGCCTGGCCATGACCGGCGAAATCACCCTGCGCGGCAAGGTGCTGCCCGTGGGCGGCATCAAGGAGAAGCTGCTGGCCGCCCGCCGCGCCGGCATGAGGGATATCATCCTCTGCCCCAAAAACCGCAAGGACATCGAGGAAATCGAGCCGGACTACCTCAAGGGCCTCACCATTCACTACGCCGACCGCGTCGACGATGTGCTGCGCGTGGCCCTGCTCGACGAGCTGGTGCCCCATCCGCAAAAGCTACCCGTGCGCGACGAGCCGCTGTCCGCCACCGGCCCCAGCGTGGAGGTGCAGTAGGGAGAGGCAGCCTGCAAAGGCTGGCAGGCCATTCCGCAGTGACGAAAGGCACCCGGACGGCGTCCGGATGCCATTCCGCAGTGACGAAAGGCACCCGGACGGCGTCCGGATGCTATTCCGCAGTGACGAAAGGCACCCGGACGCCGTCCGGGTGCTATTCCGCAGTGACGAAAGGTGCCCGGACGGGGTCCGGGTGCTATTCCGCAGTGACGAAAGGTTCCCGGAGGCTTTCCGGGGGCCAGACAGGAATCCTGCACAGGCGTCGGGAGTTGTTCAGCGGACATGCGGAACTTTTGTTGAAATGTAGGTTAACAGGATAGCTACCTCCGGATACCAAAACCCCGCCCGCGTGCGTTGATGGCAACTCCAATCATGCCTTACCTTAGCCTTATGATGCATGTTTTCTTTCGCCGCGCCGCCGTTCTGGGTTTGATGCTAGCTGGAATGACGCTGCGCCCGGCCGCCGCGCAGCAAATCGGCGGCCGCGCCGTGTTTCCGTTTCTCGACCTGCCCCCCAGCGCCCAGCTGGCGGCCCTGGGCGGCATGAGCGTCTCGGCCCGTAACGACGACCCGAGTATGCTCTACGGCAACCCGGCCCTGCTCAACGCCGACATGGACGGCCGCCTGGCCCTGAGCTACGTGGGCTACGTGGCCGACATCAAGCAGAGCACCGCCGCCTACGTGTTCAACACCCAGAAATTCGGCCGCATGGGCGTGGGCATCACCTACCTCAACTACGGCAGCTTCGAGAGCTACGACCCGGCCGGCAACAGCCTCGGCAGTTTCGGCGTGAACGAGTACACGGCCGGCCTCACCGATGCCTACACCACCGGCGATTTCACCTTCGGGGCCACCGCCAAGCTGGCTGTGAGCAGCATTGCCGGCAGCCGCTCGCTGGCCGGCGTGGCCGATGCCGGCGTGGTGTACAAGCATCCTACTGCCGATTTCACCGCCGGCGTTGCCGTCAAAAACCTCGGCTACCAGTTTGCGCCCTACCCCGGCACCGACCGCGGCCCCCTGCCGCTCGACGTGCAGCTCGGGGCCACCGTGAAGCCCGAGCACATGCCCCTGCGCTTTTCGCTCACGGCCCACCACCTCCAGCAGTGGCAAATCCAGTACCTCGACCCCAACGCCCGCGGGCAGGTCGATGCCAGCGGCGTGGAGAAAGTGCCCACCCGCAGCTTCGGCGACAACCTGGCCCGGCACTTCACCGCCAGCGCCGCTCTCGTGCTGGGCAAGGGCCTGCAGTTGCGCGTGGGCTACAACCACCTGCAACGCCGCGAGCTGCGCCTCGACAACACCAGCGGCAGCGCCGGCCTGGCCTTCGGGGTGATGCTTAAAATCAGCACCTTCCAGCTCGACTACACCCACGCCACCGTGCAGGCCGCTGGCTCCAGCGAATACCTCACCGTATCCCGCAACCTCGCTTCGCTGTTTAAGAAGAAGGAGTAGCGTTTTGTTGTTGATAGAAAGAACGTCATACTGAGCTTGCCGAAGCATCTCTACCGCAGTAGTAATCCAATCAGCTGGGTTTACTGTTGCGGTAGAGATG